>NZ_JBSFGS010000015.1:0-19376 GCF_053596675.1 Kitasatospora sp. NPDC001664 | reverse complement strand
AGGGGCGCGAGGAACTGCGCGAGTCGGAAGGCAACCCACCTGCAACCCGGGCTCCGAGAGCCAGTTGCCGGTGCTGCCGTTCCCCTGCGCGCAGTTCCCCGCGCCCCTGGGCGCGCGTCAGCGTCAGCGGTCAGTCTCAGCGGCCGTGGTAGTTCGGCGCCTCGACGGTCATCTGGATGTCGTGCGGGTGGCTCTCCTTGAGGCCCGCCGAGGTGATCCGGACGAAGCGGCCCTTGGACTCCATCTCGGCGACGGTGGCCGCGCCGACGTAGCCCATGGTCTGCCGCAGACCGCCGACCAGCTGGAACAGCACGGCGGAGAGCGGCCCGCGGTACGGCACCTGACCCTCGATGCCCTCGGCGATCAGCTTCTCGTCCGAGGACACGTCGGCCTGGAAGTAGCGGTCCTTGGAGAAGGACTTCGCCTGGCCGCGCGACTGCATCGCACCCAGCGAGCCCATGCCGCGGTACGACTTGAACTGCTTGCCGTTGATGAAGAGCAGCTCGCCCGGCGACTCCTCGCAGCCGGCCAGCAGCGAGCCGAGCATCACGGTGTCGGCACCGGCGGCCAGCGCCTTGCCGATGTCGCCGGAGTACTGCAGGCCGCCGTCACCGATCACCGGCACCCCGGCCGCCTGACAGGCCAGCGCCGCCTCGTAGATCGCCGTCACCTGCGGCACGCCGATGCCGGCCACCACGCGGGTGGTGCAGATCGAGCCCGGCCCGACGCCGACCTTGACGCCGTCCACGCCCGCGTCGATCAGCGCCTGGGCGCCGTCCCGGGTGGCGACGTTGCCGCCGACCACGTCGACGCCCACCGCCGACTTGATCTTCGAGATCCAGGACAGCGCGTTGTGGCTGTGCCCGTGCGAGGTGTCGACCACCAGGAAGTCCACGCCCGCGCCGACCAGCGCCTGCGCCCGGTCGAAGGCCTCGGCCGAGGCGCCGACGGCCGCGCCGACCAGCAGCCGGCCCTCGGCGTCCTTGGCGGCGTTCGGGTACTGCTCGGCCTTGACGAAGTCCTTGACCGTGATCAGGCCCTTGATCCGGCCCTCGTCGTCGACCAGCGGCAGCTTCTCGATCTTGTGGCGGCGGAGCAGCGCCATCGCGTCCGTCCCGCTGATGCCGACCTTGCCGGTGATCAGCGGCATCGGGGTCATGATCTCGCGGACCTTGCGGCTGCGGTCCGACTCGAAGGCCATGTCCCGGTTGGTGACGATGCCGAGCAGCTTGCCCGTCTCGTCCGCGATCGGCACGCCGGAGATGCGGAACTTCGCGCAGAGCGCGTCCGCCTCGGCGAGCGTGGTCTCCGGGCCGACCGTGATCGGGTCGGTGACCATGCCGGACTCGGAGCGCTTCACCAGGTCGACCTGGTTCACCTGGTCCTCGACCGAGAGGTTGCGGTGCAGCACGCCGACGCCGCCCTGGCGGGCCATCGCGATCGCCATCCGGGACTCGGTGACCTTGTCCATCGCGGCGGAGAGCAGGGGGATGTTCACCCGGACGTTGCGGGAGACGCGGGAGGAGGTGTCCACCTGGTTCGGCATCACCTCGGAGGCCCCGGGCAGCAGCAGGACGTCGTCGTAGGTGAGTCCGAGCATCGCGAACTTCTCGGGTACGCCTGCGGCGTTGTAGGACATGAGTGGGGACCTTCCATGGCGGCCGTCGTCTGATCCCGCGCTCCCCGCTGAGGGTCCGGGGGAGCACGCTGCTCTCGAACCGGCACTAGCTCAGGACCGCCAAGCACACCCGAGGTCTTGGAGGAACCTCCGAGGGAACCTCGCCCACACCCGCGAAACTTTGGCGACCTGCCCAGGCGCCGATACCCCATGGTACTGGCAACCCGTATGCCGAACTCGCGCCCCCTTGACAACACCGCCCGGGCCGAATCCCTTCCGGCAGCCGCTACGAGCTCTCCTCGGCCAGCTCGGCCAACGCCCGCAGCCGGCTGAGCGCCCGGTGCTGCGCCACCCGGACGGCGCCCGGCGACATCCCGAGCACCTCCCCGGTCTCCTCCGCCGAGAGCCCGGCGGCGACCCGCAGCAGCACCAGCTCGCGCTGGCGGGCCGGCAGATTGGAGAGCAACTCCTTGGCCCAGGCCGCGTCGCTGCTGAGCAGCGCCCGCTCCTCGGGGCCCAGCGCGTCGTCCGGCAGCTCCGGCAGGTCGTCCGGCGGGATCACCGTCGACCCGGGGCCGCGCATCGCGGCCCGCTGGAGGTCGGCCACCTTGTGCGCGGCGATCCCGTAGACGAAGGCCTCGAAGGGACGCCCCTCGTCCTTGTACCGGGGGAGCGCGCAGAGCACCGCGACGCAGACCTCCTGGGCCACGTCGTCCACGTGGTGCCGGGCCCCGCCGGGAAGCCGGAGCAGCCTGCCCCGGCAGTAGCGGAGCGCCAGCGGGTGGACGTACGCCAGCAGGGCCTCGATGGCCGGGCCCTCGCCGCGGACCGCCGCGGCGACCAGTTCGCCCAGCTCGACCGCCGACGCCGCGACGGCCGGTGCCTCGGCCGGGGCGCCGGGTGGGCCACCGGCCGGGGGAGCGTCGTCGTCGCGCATCGGTCCATGGTGCCTGGTCGGCACGGAAAACGCGGCACCGCCTCCGGAGTTGTGCATCGGAACGTTATGCGTCTCCCCCACCGCCCCCGCCTCCGCCCGCTGGTCCCCGAGGTGCTCCACTGCTCCATGGTGCAGCCTCGGGACCGTGACGTCATACGTCTGAGCGAGCGGTGACCGGTGCGGGCCGGTCAGCGGACCAGGCCCCAGCGGAAGCCGAGCGCCACCGCGTGCGCGCGGTCCGAGGCGCCGAGCTTCTTGAACAGGCGCCTGGCGTGCGTCTTCACGGTGTCCTCGGAGAGGAAGAGCTCGCGGCCGATCTCCGCGTTGCTCCGCCCGTGGCTCATGCCCTCCAGCACCTGGATCTCACGGGCCGTCAGGGTCGGTGCGGCGCCCATGTCCGGGCTGCGCAGCCGACGCGGGGCCAGCCGCCAGGTCGGGTCGGCCAGCGCCTGGGTGACGGTGGCCCGCAGCTCGGCGCGCGAGGCGTCCTTGTGCAGGTAGCCGCGGGCCCCGGCGGCGACCGCGAGCGCGACCCCGTCCAGGTCCTCGGCCACGGTGAGCATGATGATGCGCGCGCCCGGGTCGGCCGAGAGCAGTCGGCGGACCGTCTCCACCCCGCCCAGGCCGGGCATCCGGACATCCATCAGGACGAGATCGGAGCGGTCGGCCACCCAGCGGCGGAGGACCTCCTCACCGTTCGTCGCCGTGGTCACCCGGTCCACCCCGGGCACCGTCGCCACCGCGCGGCGAAGCGCCTCCCGGGCGAGCGGGGAATCGTCGCAGACGAGTACGGATGTCATGACCGTCGTCCTCCGCAGCTGATCCGCGTCACGTTGAGCCTCCTGGCTGGTACGAATCTCTCCGACACGGCCGAATGGCGAGGGACTCCGGTCGCTCGCGGTCTCCCGCGATCGTTCCCGGCGCCCAGCGCCCGCTAACCGCCTCCGCACTTCCAACGACCGTCACTCGAATGAGTTACGGCCTTCAGGGCCATCTCCACCACTGTACGTGGCCGACCCGTTACCGATCAGCCGCATCGCGGTGCACACGCCGCACTTTCGTGCTGCTCACGCGCTTGCCGCGCACCACCGGCGCCGACGAACGACCCTCCGCGCGCCCGGAGCCACCCGATCGGCACGCCGACACACGCCAAACCTCATGCCCCCATTTGTCCGTTTTTATAGCTTCTGTGGGGTCATTGACTGTTGTGCACCGCTGTGAGTGACTTGTCCCAGTGGTTGCCGTAAGTCATATTTCCAGGTGTCCATATCGGCTCAGAGCAAGCTCGCCGGACGGACCGAGACCCTCGCCAGCAGTCCATGAAGGGAACAAGTGCCATGGCCGACTTCTCCCGCCTCCCCGGCCCGAACGCGGACCTCTGGGACTGGCAGCTCTCCGCCGCCTGCCGCGGCGTGGACAGCTCGCTCTTCTTCCACCCGGAGGGCGAGCGCGGAGCGGCCCGCAGCTCGCGCGAGGCCAGCGCCAAGGAGGTCTGCATGCGCTGCCCGGTACGGGCCCAGTGCGCGGCGCACGCGATGGCGGTCCGCGAGCCCTACGGCGTCTGGGGCGGCCTGACCGAGGACGAGCGCGAGGAACTGATGGGTCGTTCGCGGAACCGGCTGGTCGAGGTGCCGCTCACCATGCCCGCCACCATCAGGCGCTGACGGCGCGTCACTCCTTCGCCGTAACCGCAGAAACGTTTTTCCGCCCGGGTCCTCCACGGCACCACGCCTTCAGCGCGCGGCGGCCGCCCCGGCCAGCTGGTCCAGCATGAGCGCGACGGCCGGCACCCCGGCCAGGTCCGGCAGCGTCAGCGCGACCACCTGACGCACCGCCGGGGCTCCCGAGGCGGCCCGCACCGGCACCGCCGCGACGCCCTCGTGCCGGGCCGCCTCCAGCGCCAGCCCCGGCAGCACCGCGACCCCGAGCCCGGCCGCCACCAGACCGACCACCGCCGGGTAGTCGTCGGTGGCGAAGTCGATCAGCGGCTCGAAGCCCGCGTCCGCACAGAGCCCCACCAGGTGCCCCCGGCACTGCGGGCAGCCGGCGATCCACTGCTCCCCCGCCAGCTCCACCAGCTCCACCGGCCTGCTCTCGTCCCGGTCCGCCAGCGGGTGCCCGGCCGGGAGCAGGCCCACCAGCGGGTCGTCCAGCAGCGGCCGCACCACCAGGTCCGACCAGTCGCTCGCCGCCTGGCTGGCGGCCGCCTCCAGGGTCGCCTCGGCCCGCGCCTGACGCGCCGTCACGTGCGGCGCCGGCACCGTGGTCACCCCCTGCGAGTCCGGGTACCGGAACGCCAGCGCCACCTCGCACTCGCCCCCGCGCAGCATCGCCAGCGACTCCGGCGGCTCCGCCTCCACCAACGACACGCGCACCCCCGGACGGGCGCCCCGCAGACGGGCGACGGCGGGCGGCACCAGGGTGGAACTCGCGGTCGGGAACGACACCAGCCGCACCCGCCCGGCCCGCAGCCCGGCGATCGCGGCGACCTCCTCCTCGGCGGCCGACAGGCCCGAGAGGATCCCGTTCGCGTGCTTCAGCAGCACCTGGCCGGCCTCGCTCAGCTGCATCCCCTTGCCGGAGCGCACCACCAACGGGGTGTCCACCGACTTCTCCAGCGCCTTCATCTGCTGGCTGACGGCCGGCTGGGTACAGCCGAGCTCCCGGGCGGCGGCGGAGAACGAACCGGTGCGGGCGACGGCGCGCAGGACGCGCAGGTGGCGGGCCTCGATCATGACTCCGTTATAAGCGATCCTTTGGGCAAACGCCCAACTCGCCAGGGCTCAGCGAAGGTGGCTACGCCTTCGGGGGCGCGGGGAACTGCGCGAAGCGGAAGGCGGACCAGTGTGGGATCGGGGCACGTCAGCCAGTTGCACGCGCTGCCGTACCCCCGCGCGCAGTTCCTCGCGCCCCTGGCATGACCACCTCCCGAAGGTTCTCCACACGCCGGAGGCCCGGCTCCCCCGCAGGGGAACCGGGCCTCCGGTCGGGCTGACGGTGCGTCAGTGGGAGTGGCCGTGGCCGCCGTGGCTGTGGCCGGCCGGCTCCTCGTCGGCCGGCTTCTCCACCACGAGGGTCTCGGTGGTGAGGAGCAGCGAGGCGATGGAGGCGGCGTTCTCCAGGGCGGAGCGGGTGACCTTGACCGGGTCGATGACGCCGGCCTTCACCAGGTCGCCGTACTCGCCGGTGGCGGCGTTGTAGCCCTGGCCGGCCTCCAGCTCGGCGACCTTCGAGGTGATGACGTAGCCCTCGAGGCCGGCGTTCTGGGCGATCCAGCGCAGCGGCTCGGCGAGCGCCTTGCGGACGACGGCGACACCGGTCGCCTCGTCGCCGGAGAGGCCGAGGCCGTCCTCCAGGACCTTGGCGGCGTGCACCAGCGAGGCGCCACCACCGGCGACGATGCCCTCCTCGACCGCGGCGCGGGTCGCGGAGATGGCGTCCTCCAGACGGTGCTTGCGCTCCTTGAGCTCGACCTCGGTGGCGGCGCCGACCTTGATCACGCAGACGCCGCCGGCCAGCTTGGCCAGGCGCTCCTGCAGCTTCTCGCGGTCCCAGTCCGAGTCGGTGTTGGCGATCTCGGCCTTGATCTGGGCGACGCGGCCCGCGACGGCGTCCGAGTCACCGGCGCCGTCGACGACCGTGGTGTCGTCCTTGGTGATGGTGACGCGGCGGGCGGTGCCCAGCACGTCCAGACCGGCCTGGTCGAGCTTGAGGCCGACCTCCTCGGAGATGACGGTGGCACCGGTCAGGGTGGCCAGGTCGCCGAGGATCGCCTTGCGGCGGTCGCCGAAGCCGGGGGCCTTCACCGCGACGGCGTTGAAGGTGCCGCGGATCTTGTTGACGACCAGGGTGGAGAGCGCCTCGCCGTCCACGTCCTCGGCGATGATCAGCAGCGGCTTGGAGGCACCGCCCTGCAGGATCTTCTCCAGCAGCGGGAGCAGCTCCTGGATGGAGGAGATCTTGCCCTGGTTGATCAGGATGTACGGGTCCTCGAGGACCGCCTCCTGACGCTCCGCGTCGGTGACGAAGTACGGCGACAGGTAGCCCTTGTCGAACTGCATGCCCTCGGTGAAGTCCAGCTCCACGCCGAAGGTGTTCGACTCCTCGACGGTGATGACGCCGTCCTTGCCGACCTTGTCGATCGCCTCGGCGATCAGGTCGCCGACCTGCTGGTCCTGGGCGGACAGGGACGCGACGGCGGCCACGTCCTCCTTGCCCTCGATCTCGCGGGCGATGGAGAGCAGGTGCTCGGAGACGGCGGCGACGGCCTTGTCGATGCCCTTCTTCAGGGCGGCCGGGCCGGCGCCGGCGGCGACGTTGCGCAGACCCTCGTTGACCAGGGCCTGGGCCAGCACGGTGGCGGTGGTGGTGCCGTCACCCGCGACGTCGTTGGTCTTGGTGGCCACCTCCTTGACCAGCTGGGCGCCGAGGTTCTCGTACGGGTCGTCCAGCTCGACCTCACGGGCGATGGTGACGCCGTCGTTGGTGATGGTCGGCGCGCCGAACTTCTTGTCGATGACGACGTTGCGGCCCTTGGGGCCGATGGTCACCTTCACCGTGTCGGCCAGCTTGTTGACACCGCGCTCGAGCGAGCGGCGGGCGTCCTCGTCGAACTGCAGGATCTTCGCCATGGTTCCGTTTCCTCTGGGGATCTACTGACTGCGGGAGCCAACAACCGCGCCCCGGCCGCTGTCTGACGACACGTGACCGGGGCGGGCTGGAACGACTTACTTCTCGATGATGGCGAGAACGTCGCGGGCCGAGAGGACGAGGTACTCCTCGCCCTGGTACTTCACCTCGGTGCCGCCGTACTTGGAGTACAGAACGATGTCGCCGACCGCGACATCGAGCGGAAGACGCTGGCCATCCTCGAAGCGACCCGGGCCGACGGCCAGGACGACGCCCTCCTGGGGCTTCTCCTTGGCGGTGTCCGGGATAACCAGGCCGGAGGCCGTGGTGGTCTCGGCGTCGAGCGGCTGGACCACGATGCGGTCCTCGAGCGGCTTGATGGCAACCTTGCTGCTGGCGGTCACGTCCGAGCTCCCCTTCGGAGATTACGGGGTTGTTCTACAGGTAGGTGGCGATGTGCACGCGCCCGCCGTCGCGGGGGTCGGACACGCTCCATCGCGTTAGCACTCACCCGGTGGGGAGTGCCAGGAACGACCATAGGCTGCGGTTAGCACTCAGTCAACCAGAGTGCCAACGCCGCGCGTGGCGGCCCGCGTCCCTCGGCGGCCCGGAGGGCCGTCAGGGGCGCGGGGAACTGCGCGAAGCGGAAGGCACCCACCCGATCGCCGGGTACGGACAACCACCTGCAAGTGAGCGCCCGCACCCGGCCACCGGCGCGCATCCTCCGCTTCGCGCAGTTCCCCGCGCCCCTGGTGTGACCACTTCCCCCGCCGCCGCAGGCGTGCCCACCCCGCGGGAGCGGCGAGAATGGCCCCCGTGGAGATCGACGCGTTCAAGGCCCTGTTGACCGATCAGGGCCAGGCCCTGCTCGCCGAGTTGCGGGAGTTCAAGCCCGGCGAGGAGCTGGCGCTGGCCACCCGGCTGCGCAAGGAGCACCCGGCCGAGCTGGTGACCGCCGCGATCGGCCAGGCGCACCTGCGCCAGCGCGCCCGCGCGAAGTTCGGCACCGACGCCGACGCCATGTACTTCACCCCCAACGGAGTCGAACAGGCCACCCGCCGCAGCGTCGCCGAGTGGCGCGCCGGCCGCTTCGCGGCCCTCGGCGTGCGCCGCCTCGCGGACCTCTGCTGCGGGATCGGCGGCGACGCGATCGCCCTCGCCCGGGCCGGGGTGCACGTGCTCGCCGTCGACCGCGACCCGCTGACCTGCGCCGTCGCCACCGCCAACGCCGCCGCCCTCGGCCTCACCGACCTCGTCAAGGTCCGCGAGGCCGACGTCACCGAGGTGGACGTCGCCGGCTACGACGCGGTCTTCACCGATCCGGCCCGCCGGACCGCCCGGGGCCGGGTGTTCGACCCGGAGGCGTACTCGCCGCCGCTGTCCTGGGCGGTCGAGGCGGCCCGCCGCACCCCGTACGGGGCCCTCAAGGTGGCCCCGGGCATCCCGCACGAGCTGGTGCCGGAGGGCGCCGAGGCGGAGTGGGTCTCGGACCACGGCGAGGTCAAGGAGGCCGTCCTCTGGTTCGGCACCGGCGCCACCGCCCCGCACCGGGCCACCCTCCTCCCCGGACCGCACTCGCTGACGGGCGGTCACCTCCCGGACCCGGAGGCGGGTCCGGTCGGCCGCTACCTCTACGAGCCGGACGGCGCGGTGATCCGCGCCCACCAGGTGGCCGAGGTCGCCGAGCAGGTCGGGGGCCGGCTGATCGACCCCAGGATCGCGTACGTCACCTCCGACCGGCTGGTCCGCACCCCCTACGCCCACGCGTACGAGCTCACCGACGTGCTGCCCTACAACGTCAAGAAGCTCAAGGCCCTGCTGAAGGAGCGCCGGGTCGGCACCGTGGTCATCAAGAAGCGCGGCGTCTCCGTCACCCCCGAGGAGCTCCGCAAGCAGCTCAGGCCCAGCGGCCCGAACGAGCTGACGGTCATCCTCGCCCGGACCGACCACGGCCCGCTCATGATGCTCGGTCAGCCCGCCGGGGCCGCGATGTAGTCCTCCAGCCGGGCCACCGCGAAGCCCTGCTCCTGGATCCGGCGCAGCATCTCGGCGAACATCTCGGTCATCGTCTCGCCCTTGAGGTCCTTCGGGCCGCGGAAGTGCGCCAGCACGATGTCGCCGGGCTTCAGCTTCTTGTCGGCGGCCTGGTACTGCATGTCGTGGATCTGCATCGACTCGCGCCAGAGCACGACGGCGCGCGGCCCGCACTGCTGCACCGAGGAGTTGAGCTGCGGGGTGTGCGCGCCGTCCCCGTACGGCGGGCGGAACAGCAGCGGGGCCTTGCCGTACTGCTGGGTGAGCGCGGCCTGGGCGTCGCAGACCTCGGACTTCTGCTTCTCCGGCGAGACCTTGCTCAGCTGGGCGTGGTCCGTGGTGTGGTTGTGGATCTGGTTGCCCAGCTCCTGGAGCGGCTTGAAGTAGCCGTAGTCGTCCTTGACGATGTTCTTGGTCAGGAACATCGAGATGGGCACCTTGAGGTCCCGGATCATCTCGACGAACTTCGGGTCCTTCTCGGCCCCGTCGTCGATCGTCACGAAGACGACCTTGTCCTTGGTCGGCACCTCGGAGAAGACCGGCACCGGGCCGCTCGCGGTCAGCTTCACCGGCTTGTCGGCCGGGGCCGGCGGGGCGGCGGGCAGCGGCTTGATCCCCCACTTGGCCCAGGCGTCCGCAGAGGCCACCGGGCTGCCGCCCGCGGCCGGCTGACTCTCCTTCACCTGCGGCCGGGCACTGCTGGGAGCGGGCGGCGCGGGGCTGGACGGCGCCGTCGTCCCGCTCCCGCAGCCGGCCACCAGCAGCAGGGTCAGCGCCGCCACCCCGTACGTCCTCTTCACCGTGCTCCCCGTCGTCGTGCGCTCCCAGCGAACTCCCAGGAACACTACCGGGGTCAGCGCAGCGCTTCGTGCGCCGCCGCGTGCAGATCGGTGTGCGGGACGGAGACCTCGGTCACGGGCAGCGAGGAGTCCGCGGAGAGTTCGAGGGCCGAGGGGGCGCGGTTGCGCCAGACCATCTCGGCGCCGAGCGCCGCGACCATCGCGCCGTTGTCGGTGCACAGGCCCGGGCGGGGCACCCGGAGCACGATGCCGGCCTTGTCGCAGCGCTGCTGGGCCATCTCGCGCAGCCGCGAGTTGGCCGCCACGCCGCCGCCGATCATCAGGTGGTCGACGCCCTGGGCCTTGCAGGCCTTGACGGCCTTGCGGGTCAGCACGTCGGTGACCGCCTCCTGGAAGGACGCGGCCACGTCGGCCACCGGCACCTCCTCGCCGGCCCGGCGCTTGGCCTCCACCCAGCGGGCCACCGCGGTCTTCAGGCCGGAGAAGGAGAAGTCGAACTCCGGGTCCTTCGGGCCGCTCAGCCCGCGCGGGAAGTTGATCGCCTTCGGGTCCCCCTCGCGGGCCATCCGGTCCACCACCGGGCCGCCGGGGAAGCCCAGGCCGAGCACCCGGGCCACCTTGTCGAAGGCCTCGCCGGCCGCGTCGTCGATGGTCGCGCCCAGCGGGCGGACGTCGGTGGTGATGTCCTCGCTGAGCAGCAGCGAGGAGTGCCCGCCGGAGACCAGCAGCGCCATGGTGGGCTGCGGCAGCCGGCCGTGCTCCAGCTGGTCCACGCAGATGTGCGAGGCCAGGTGGTTCACCCCGTACAGCGGCTTGTCCAACGCCCAGGCGAAGGCCTTCGCCGCGGAGACGCCGACCAGCAGCGCACCGGCCAGGCCGGGCCCGGCGGTGACGGCGATGCCGTCCAGGTCGGTGCCCTTGATCCCGGCGGTGTCCAGCGCGCGCTGGATGGTCGGGACCATCGCCTCCAGGTGCGCCCGGCTGGCGATCTCCGGCACCACGCCGCCGAAGCGGGCGTGGTCGTTGACGCTGGAGGCGACCGCGTCGGCCAGCAGGGTGGTGCCCCGGACGATGCCGACGCCGGTCTCGTCGCAGGAGGTCTCGATGCCGAGGACCAACGGTTCGTCAGCCATGCTGCCGCTCTTTCGGGTTGTCGAGGCGCGGGTCGTCCAGACCCGGGTCGTCGAGGCGCATCACCAGCGCGTCCACGTTGGCGGGCTGGTAGTAGCCGCGCCGGATGCCGACGGGTTCGAAGCCGTGCCGCTCGTACAGCCGCTGGGCGCCGAGGTTGTCCACCCGCACCTCCAGCAGCAGCTCGGTGCAGCCCCGGCGGGCCGACTCGTCGATCAGGTCGGTGAGCAGCCGGGCGCCCAGCCCGGCGCCCTGGTGGCCCGGGGCCACCGCGATGGTCTGCACGTCGCCCTCGACGCCGATCGCCATCAGCCCGGCGTAGCCCACCAGCGCGCCGTCGAGCTCCGCCACCGTGTAGTGCCGGGTGCCCTCCGGGCCGGTGTCGGCCAGCTCGGACCAGAACATGCCGCGCGACCAGGCGTCCTCCGGGAAGAGCTCCTGCTCCAGCGCGATCACCGGCTCGATGTCCCACCAGCGCATCGGCCGCAGCCGCACGCTCATGCCGGGAGCACCGCCTTGTAGCCCGCGGGGACCTGGGCGTCCGGGCGGCGCAGGTACAGCGGCACGTTCGGCAGCAGCTCGCGGCCGGCCGCCAGCTCCTTGACGGCGAAGTCGGCCAGCGCACCCGCCGAGACGTGCTCGGGCGCGGCGGCGGCCGGGAAGGTCTCGGGGTACAGCAGCGCACCGGCGCCGAACGACACCTGGTGCGGCGTCAGATCCGCCGGGCGGCTGACGTCCGGGCCCTCGGTGCGGCGCCTGTCGCCGTCGTACGAGGCCCAGTAGACCTCCTTGCGGCGGGCGTCGGTCGCCACCGTGAACGGGGCGCCGTCGTTCTCGGCCTGGTGCGCGATCGCGTCGAGCGTGCAGACGCCGTGGACCGGCAGGCCCAGCGCGTGACCGAGCGTCGCGGCGGTGACCAGGCCGACCCGCAGGCCGGTGTACGGGCCCGGGCCGACGCCGACGGCGATGGCGGTCAGCGCGTGCTTGTCCACCCCGGCGTCGCGCAGCACCCGGTCGATCGACGGGAGCAGCAGCTCCCCGTGCCGGCGGGCGTCCACCTGGTGGGCCTCGGCGAGGATCCGCTCCCCGTCGTGGACGGCGGCGGTGACGGCAGGGGTCGCGGTGTCGAAGGCAAGCAGCAGCACGCCCCCAAGATTACGGCCTCTTCCGCAGGCACCCGGCCATCGGCTCTTCAGGGGCGCGGGGCTCCGCCGGGTGGGCGCTCGCCGGAATTGGTCACCCCGGGGGCGCGAGGCTCTGCTGATGTGCGGCTCCGCCGCGTGAGCGCGAATCGGAAGACACCGACCCGTCTGCCGGGCGCGGACAGCCACGTGCACGTGAGCGCCTGTACCCGGCAAGCGGCCCGCTCCCTCCGCTTCGCGCAGTTCCTCGCGCCCCTGAAACCCGACGGCTGGGCTCCCGCCTGCCGGTGATGCTCCGCGGGAGCTGGCACGATGGCCGGGTAGCCCGATGTCCTACGAATGGCGGGAGCCGACGTGTCGCGTCCTGGAGTGGTGGTAGCCGGTCTGACCGTGGCGGCGTTGGCGGCCGTCGGGCTGCTGGCGTTCCAGGCGAACGGGGCGGCCTCCCGGACGCCGGTGGCGAAGCCGTCCGCTCCGGTGAGTTCGGCCGCGCCGAGCCCGTCCGCCTCACCGACCGTCACGGCCCCGGCCCTGCCCGCGAGTTCGGGCACCGGCCGCCGGGTCGTCTACTCGGCCGGCACCCACTGGGTCTGGCTGGTCGACCCGAAGAAGCCGACCCCCGTGCAGACGGCCTTCACCGTCACTCCCGGCACGGCCGAGCCGGCTCCGGGCAGTTACTCGGTCTACAGCCGGACCCCGGCCGGCACCGGCACCGACGGCGCCCAGATCGAGCACGTGGTGCGCTTCGCCCAGCAGAACGGCGTGGTGTTCGGCTTCAGCGCGGCCATGGACGCCGCCGCGGCGGCGCCGTCGGCCGATCCGAAGACCAAGACCGGCGGCATCCGTTCGAGCCGGACGGACGGCCAGAGCCTGTGGGACTTCGCCCCGAACGGGACGAAGGTCGTGGTCATCCCCTGACGGAGCCTCAGCGCTCGACCGGCTGCGGCGGGGGCGGTGTGGAGACCGCCTTCGCGGCCGCGCAGGCGGCGAGCAGGGCCCGCATCGGGCTGGGCGACTGGGGAGCGGTGGGCGTGGTGCTCGTCATGATGTGTCTCCCTGGTTAGGCACACCTAACTGCCAGGGTCATCCCACCACACCGGCGCACCCGCCCACAACCGCTTGCCGACAGCCCGTCGGCAAACACGAGGCGTCAGACCTCGGCCAGCGCCGTCAGGTCCACCCCGGCCCAGCGCTCGCCGATCCCGGTGAGCCGGACCTGCCGCGGGTCGGAGTCGTCCACCGCGTCCGCGCCGATCGCCCGTTCGATCCGGACCTCCAGCCGGTCGTCCGTCAACTGCTCGACCTTGCCCTCACCCCACTCGACCACCACCACCGACTCGGGCAGCGAGACGTCGAGGTCGAGGTCCTCCATCTCGTCCAGGCCGCCGCCGAGCCGATAGGCGTCCACGTGCACCAGGGCCGGGCCGGTGCCCAGCGGCGGGTGCACCCGGGCGATCACGAAGGTCGGCGAGGTGACCGCACCGCGCACGTCGAGGCCCTCGCCCAGGCCGCGGGTGAGGGTGGTCTTGCCCGCACCGAGCTCGCCCGAGAGCATCACCAGGTCGCCGGGGCGCAGCAAGCCGGCCAGCGCCTTGCCGAGGCGGTTCATCCGCTCCGGCGTGTCCACCGTGATCACCGAGGTCACTCCTTCTCTCCTACGGCGGCCAGCAGGTCCGCCAGCTGACGGTTCACCAGGTCGGGCCGCTCCAGCATCACCAGGTGCCCGGCCTCCGGCACCAGGACCAGCTCGCAGCCGGGCAGTTCGGCCGCGATGGCCTCGCTGTACTCGGGCGGGGTGAGCAGGTCCTTCGTCCCGGCCAGCACCAGGACGGGCAGTGCGGCCATCGCCCGCAGCGCGGCCACCTTGTCCATGCCGCTGAAGGCCGGGTAGAACTCGGCGACCACGTCGAAGTGGGTGGCCTCCAGCAGCTGTTCGGCGAACCGGACCACGCCCGGGTCCACGTCCTTGGTGCCGAAGGAGTACCGCCGGTAGAACACGGCGGTCAGGTCCGAGCCGGCCCGCCGGGTGGCCTCCACCAGCGCGGCCTGACGGCCCAGCAGCTTCACCACGCCGGGCGCCATCCGCTTGACCAGCTTGGAGCCGAAGGCGGGCAGTCCGAGGGTCACCTCGTCCCAGCCGCTGGCGAGCGTGCCGACCAGGGCGACGCCCACCACCCGGGGCCCGAACAGTTCCGGGTGCCGGTCGGCCAGCGCCATCACCGTCATGCCGCCCATCGAGTGCCCGACCAGCACCACCGGGCCCTCGGGCACGACGGCGTCCAGCACCGCCTTCAGGTCCTCACCCAGCTGGTCGATGCTCGCGGGCTCGCCGGCCAGGTAGGTGCGGGAGCGCTCGGAGCGGCCGTGGCTGCGCTGGTCCCAGAGGACCAGCCGGGCCGAGTCGCGCAGCGCGGCCCGCTGGAAGTGCCAGCTGTCCTGGCTCAGGCAGTAGCCGTGGCTGAACACCACGGTCAGCGGGGCGCTCTCGTCGCCGTCCACCTCGACGTGCAGGACGGTGCCGTCGGACGCCGTCACCGGCACCGACCGCCCGCGCAGCGAGCCGTACGGGGCGGCGGCGTCCAGCTCCTCGCGGGCCCGGCGCCGAGTGGCCCGGCCGACGGTGAGCCGCTCGACCGCGACGCCGGCGGCCGCACCGGCGGCCAGCAGGCCGACCGAGATGCCGATCAGTCCCGCCGTCCGGCCGACCCCCTTGGCCTCGGTCACTCCGACGCCCCCAGGTAGCGGCGCGGGACGCGGGCGCCGATCCGGGTGATGATCTCGTACGAGAGGGTGCCGCAGGCCCGGCCCCAGTCCTCGGCGGTCGGCTCGCCGTGCTCGCCGTTGCCGAACAGCAGCACCTCGTCGCCGACCCGGGCGTGGTCGCCGCCGAGGTCGATCACGAACTGGTCCATCGCCACCCGGCCGGCCACCGTGTACCACTTGCCGCCGACCTGCACCGGGCCGGTGCCGCTGGCGTGCCGGGGGATGCCGTCCGCGTAGCCGACCGGCACCAGGCCCAGGGTGGACGGGCCCGGAGTGGTGTAGTGGTGGCCGTAGCTGACGCCGTGTCCGCCCGGCACCTCCTTCACCAGGGCCAGGCGCGCGGTCAGCGCCATCACCGGCCGCAGGCCGAAGTCCGCCGGGGCGCCGACCTCGGGCACCGGGGAGAGCCCGTACACCGCCAGGCCCGGCCGGACCAGGTCGTAGTGCGACGCGGGCAGCAGCAGGGTGGCCGGGGAGTTGGCCAGGTGCCGCACCTCCGGGCGCAGCCCGGCCCGCTCGGCGTGCGCCAGCGCCAGGGCGAAGGCGTCCTGCTGGAGCCGGATCGAGGGGTGGCCGGGCTCGTCGGCCGCCGCGAAGTGCGACCAGATCCCGACGACGTTCAGCATCCCCTCGGCCTCGGCGCGGCGGGCGGCGGCCACCAGGTCCGGCCAGTCGTGCGGCTGGCAGCCGTTGCGGCCCAGGCCCGTGTCGGCCTTCAGGTGCACCCGGGCCTGGACGCCGGTCTCGCGGACGGCGGCCAGCAGCTCGTCCAGCGCCCACTGGCCGCTCACCGAGATGTCGATGTCGGCCCGGAGCGCCTCGGCCCACGGGCCGCCCGGGATCCACAGCCAGCACAGGATGCGGGCCTCGGCCGCCGAGATCCCGGCCGCGCGCAGCGCCAGCGCCTCCTCCGGGGTGGCGGTGCCCAGCCAGCGGGTGCCGGCCGCGACCGCCTCGCGGGCGCAGCGCACCGCACCGTGGCCGTAGGCGTCCGCCTTGACCACGGCCATCAGCTCGGGGCCGTTGGTGCGGGCGCGCAGGGCGTCGAGGTTCCCGCGCAGGGCGGCCAGGTCGATGGTCGCCTCGGCGCGGACCCCGTCGGTGAGCAGGGCCGTCCCGGTCGTGTTCGCAGTCGTCATCGCGTACCAGTCTCCCATCCCGCCCCGGCGCCCCCGCGCATACGCCTCTGCGACGCGGCGGGTGGAACGTTCGGTTCCGCGTGCAACTGGCTCATGTGCCCCGATCCAGAGGTCTGTACCTCCGAATCGCGCCCCGCGGCGGAGCCGCACATCAGCAGAGCCTCGCGCCCCCCGGGGCATGACCTAGGCCCCCGAAGCCAGATGCGCGGCGATCTCGGTGGCCGTGATCGGAGTCCCCTGCGCGGCGGCCCTCCTTCCGGCCAGTCCGTGCCGGTACGCCGCGACCGAGGCCGCGTCGAAGGGGCTCAGGCCGGCCGCCATGAGGGAGCCGAGCAGGCCGGCCAGGACGTCGCCGCTGCCTGCCGTGGCGAGCCAGGAGGTGCCGGTGGGGTTGACCCGGGCTCGGCCGTCCGGGGTGGCGACCACCGTCGTCGAGCCCTTCAGCAGAACCACCGCGCCGTACCGCTCCGCCAGCCGCCGGGCGGTGCGCAGCCGGGTGGCCGCCAGGTCCGCGGCGGCGGGCGGCTCCCCACCCTCCGTCAGCAGCCGGGCCGCCTCCCCGGTGTGCGGGGTGAGCACCAGCGGCGGACCGTCCTGCGGGCCGCGCCGGGCCAGCTCGGTGAGGCCGTCCGCGTCGACCACCACCGGCACGGTGCCCGCCAGGGCCTGGTCCAGTCGCTCCCCCGCCCCCGCGCCGCCGCCGGGCCCGACCACCCAGGCCTGCACCCGCCCGGCCGCGGCCAGCGTCCCCTCGGACACCAGCACCTCCGGGAAGCGCCGCACCACCTCGGCCGCCGCCGAGCCGGCGTACCGCACCGCACCGGCCCCGCCGCGCAGCGCCCCCGCCACCGCCAGCACGGCCGCCCCCGGATACTGCTCCGACCCGGCGGCCACCCCGACCACGCCCCGCCGGTACTTGTCGCTCTCCGCCCCGGGCACCGGCAGCAGCGCCGCCACGTCCGCCTCCTGAAGCGCCGTCACCTGAGCCTGCGGCAGGTCCAGGCCGATCTCCACCAGGTGCACCACCCCGGCGTACGAGGCGCCCGGGTCGATCAGCAGGCCCGGCTTGTACGTGCCGAAGCAGACCGTCACATCCGCCCGCAGGGCCGCCCCCGGCACCTCCCCGGTGTCCGCGTCCACCCCGCTCGGTACGTCCACCGCGACCAGCGTCCCGCGCCGCTCGGCACCGGCCAGCCAGGCCGCCCCCGGGCGCAGCCCGCCGCGTCCGCCGATGCCGACGATCCCGTCCAGCACCAGGTCCGCGGTGGCGTACTCCCCCTGATCCGCCGTCACCCGGCCGCCGGCCGACCGCAGCGCGGCCAGCCCGCCCGCGTGCACCCGCTCGGGGCTCAGCAGCAGTGCCCGCACCGAGGCGCCGCGCCGGGCCAGCAGCGCCCCCGCGTACAGCGCGTCCCCGCCGTTGTCCCCGCTGCCCGCGAGCACCAGCACCCGCGCCCCGTACACCCGCCCCAGCAGCCGGGCGCAGACCGCCGCCAGGCCGTACGCGGCCCGCTGCATCAGCGTCCCCTCCGGCAGACGGGCCATCAGCTCCGCCTCCGCCGCCCGGACCTGACCGACCGTGTGAGCGCTGCGCATGCGTCCTCCTGCTACCCCTCGGCGATGACCACCGCCGACGCTACGCCCGCGTCGTGGCTCAGCGACACGTGCCACGAGCGCACCCCGAGCTCCGCCGCCCGCGCCGCCACCGTCCCGCGCACCGTCAGCACCGGCCGCCCCGAGGCCTCCGTCGACACCTCGGCGTCCGTCCACCGCAGCCCGCCCGGCGCCCCCAGCGCCTTGGCCAGCGCCTCCTTCGCCGCGAACCGCGCCGCCAGCGAGGCCACCCCCCGCCGCGCCCCGCTCGGCAGCACCAGCTCCCCCTCCGTGAACAGCCGCTCCGCCATCCCGGGCGTCCGCTCCAACGCCGCCCCGAACCGCGCGATCTCCGCCACGTCGATCCCGACCCCGACGATCACCCTCTGCTCCTCTCGACCCGTCCAAGGGTGTCACCCCGCCGGAGCGGGCCGACGGGGTGACACCGGGTCAGGGCTACTCGACGGTGACGGACTTGGCGAGGTTGCGGGGCTGGTCGACCTCGTGGCCCTTGGCGGTGGCCAGCTCGCAGGCGAAGACCTGGAGCGGGACGGTGGCCACCAGGGGCTGGAGCAGGACCGGGGTGGCGGGGATGCGGATCAGGTGGTCCGCGTACGGGGCCACGGCCTCGTCACCCTCCTCGGCGATCACGATGGTGCGGGCGCCGCGGGCGCGGATCTCCTGGATGTTGGAGACCACCTTGTCGTGCAGCACCGAGCGCCCGCGCGGGGACGGTGCCACCACGACCACCGGCAGGCCCTCCTCGATCAGGGCGATCGGCCCGTGCTTGAGCTCGCCGGCCGCGAAGCCCTCGGCGTGCATGTACGCCAGCTCCTTGAGCTTCAACGCGCCCTCCAGCGCCACCGGGTAGCCCACGTGCCGCCCCAGGAACAGCACCGCCCGGGCGTCCGCCAGCGAACGGGCCAGCTCGCGCACCGGCTCCATGGTCCGCAGCACCTGCTCGACCTGCTTCGGCGCGTCCCGCAGCTCCTCGATGACCGCGAGGATCTCGTCCCCCCACTTGGTGCCGCGCACCTGCCCGAGGTACAGCGCCACCAGGTAGCAGGCGACCAGCTGGGTGAGGAAGGCCTTGGTCGAGGCGACCGCCACCTCCGGCCCGGCGTGGGTGTAGAGCACCGCGTCCGATTCGCGCGGGATGGTGGAGCCGTTGGTGTTGCAGATCGCCAGCACCTTCGCGCCCTGCTCGCGCGCGTGCCGCAAGGCCATCAGGGTGTCCATCGTCTCCCCGGACTGCGAGATCGCGATCACCAGCGTCCGCTCGTCCAGGATCGGGTCCCGGTAGCGGAACTCGCTCGCGACCTCCACCTCGCACGGCACCCGCGTCCAGTGCTCGATCGCGTACTTGGCGATCGCCCCCGCGTGGTACGCCGTGCCGCAGGCGACGATCACCACCTTCTCCACCGCCCGCAAGTCCGCGTCGTCCAACCGCAGCTCATCGAGCGTCAGCTGCCCGTCGGTGCCGATCCGCCCGAGCAGGGTGTCCGCCACCGCCTTCGGCTGCTCGGCGATCTCCTTCAGCATGAAGTAGTCGTAGCCCCCCTTCTCCGCCGCCGAGGCGTCCCAGTCCAC
>NZ_JBSFGS010000014.1:0-236224 GCF_053596675.1 Kitasatospora sp. NPDC001664 | reverse complement strand
GTTACATTCCGAACCCGGAAGCTAAGCCTCACAGCGCCGATGGTACTGCAGGGGGGACCCTGTGGGAGAGTAGGACGCCGCCGAACAATCATTCAGAAAAGGCCTCCCGGCTTAGCCGGGGGGCCTTTTCGCATTTCCGGACCGAATAACCGGATGCGTGCTTTCCGTATGATCTTTAGTGTTGCGCACATGACGATCTCTTACGACACCACCGGCGCCGGCCCGGCCGTTCTCCTGCTCCACTCCACCGTCTGTGACCGCCGCATGTGGGACGGCCAGCTGGCCGCCTTGGCCGGGGCCGGGCACCAGGTGGTCCGGGTCGATCTGCGGGGGTTCGGGGAGAGCCCGGCGGCGGACCAGGCCTACAACGATGCGGACGACCTGGTGGAGGTGCTGGCCGAGCTGGAGGTCGACCGGGTCGCTCTGGTGGGGGCGTCGGGTGGTGGGGCGGTGGCGCTGGAGTTCGCGGCGCGGTTCCCGGAGCGGGTCGGGGCGCTCGGGCTGCTCTGCACCGCGGCGGCGGGGCTCGAGCCGGGTGACGGGCTGCGGGCGTTCTGGGCGAAGGAGAACGAGCTGCTGGCGGCGGGGGACGTGGCGGGTGCCACAGACCTGAACGTGACCACCTGGCTGGGGCCGGACGCCGGTGACGACGCCCGGGCGACGGTCCGTCAGATGCAGCGGCACGCCTTCGAGGTGCAGCTGGCCGCGGGTGACGTGGAGGGGATCGAGCACGAGTCGTCCCCGGCCGACATCACCGCGCCGACCCTGCTGGTGACCGGGGCCCACGACTTCCCGGAGTTCGGTGGCGTCTCGGACAAGCTGGCCGGTCTGATCCCGGGTGCCCGCCGGCTGGACCTGGAGTGGGCCGGTCACCTGCCGGCCGTGGAGCGGCCCGAGGAGACTGCCGCCCTGCTGGTCGGGTTCCTGGCCGAGACCCGCTGGACCAAGTAGCAAGGAGCGGGGGCGCGGGCTCAGGCGTGCTCGGCCGGGCCGAGGTCGACCAGGCCGAGGGCGGGCCGGTCGCGGTGGAGGGCCAGGGCGACGTCGACCAGGTCGGCCCGGGGCAGGTCGGTGATCTGGTCGAGGGGGATCCAGGCGGCCAGGTCGGTCGTGCCGTCCGTTTCCGGGCGCAGCTCGCCGCCGACCACCCGGGCGGAGTAGACGATCCGCAGGCTGTGGAAGTCGGTGGGTGGTCCGGAGAGGAACGGCGGGTTGAGGCGGTGCCGGGAGTCGACGCCGAGCAGGGCGTCGAGCTCGACCAGGTAGCCGGTCTCCTCCTCGGCCTCCCGGACGGCGGCGTGCTGCGGCGGTTCGCCGTGGTCGAGGCCGCCGCCGGGCACCGTCCACTCGGGACTGCCGTCGCCGAGCCGGCCGCGGGCGAGCAGCATCCGGTCGGCTTGGTCCACGCACACCACGTACGCCGCCACCCGCGAGCGCTGTACGGCCTTCTCCATCGTCGGCTCCTCCATCGTCGGCTCCTCCATCGTGGGCTCCTCGGTCTCCTCGGGCTCCTCGGGCTCCTCCGTCGTCCCGCACCGGACCTGACACTCAATCAGGACGGGACCGGCCGGACCACCGTTTTACCCCCCGCCCGCCGCGTAAGGTCGGCAGCATGGAGATCCTGACCAACGCTGCCCTGACCGAGGACGAGCTCGCCGCCGCCCGGGCCGTCCTGACCGCCGCCGCGGAGGCGGACGGCCGCGAGGCGGTCTCGGAGGCGGGCCGGCTGCGGCTGCGGGTGGCGGAGCCCCGGGCCGGGGTGACGCACCTGGTGCAGCGCGGCGAGGCCGGCGAGCCGGCCGGGTACGCGCAGCTCGAGGTGGGCGAGGGGACGGCGACGGTCGAGTTCGCGGTGCACCCGGAGCTGCGTCGGCGCGGCCACGGGCGGGCGCTGCTGGACGCGGTGCTGGCGGCGGCGGGGCCGGGGCGGGCGGTGGACTTCTGGGCGCACGGCGGCCACCCGGGCGCGGCCAGGCTGGCCGAGGAGCGGGGAGCGGAGCTGGTGCGCGAGCTGCGGCAGATGCGCAAGCCGGCCGAGCCGGTGCCGGCCGCGCCGGTGCTCCCGGCGGGCGTGACGGTGCGGACCTTCCGGCCGGGGCGGGACGAGGCGGCCTGGCTGGCGCTGAACGCGCTGGCCTTCGCGCACCACCCCGAGCAGGGCAGCTGGACGGAGCGGGACCTGGCGGACCGTCAGGCGGAGGCGTGGTTCGACCCGAGCGGGTTCTTCCTGGCGGTCCGCGGGGACGGGGACGGGGCGGAGCGGGTGGTGGGCTTCCACTGGACCAAGGTGCACCCGGACGGGCTCGGCGAGGTGTACGTGGTCGGTGTCGACCCGGCCGAGCAGGGGAACGGACTGGGCAAGGCGCTGACCGCGACGGGCCTGCGCCATCTGGCCGAGGACCGCAAGGTGCCGACGGTGCTGCTGTACGTGGACGCCGACAACCACGCCGCCGTGCGGGTGTACGAGGGGCAGGGGTTCACCGTCCACGAGGTGGACCTGATGTACCGCCTGCACACGGAGCAGGCGCCGCGGGCCTGAGTCCGGCCACGGGGGCGACGGACTCAGCTTTCCTCCTGGCCATGCGGTGTTTACCGTGGATTAAATTCTCGCCGCGAAGATCACAGGATGAAGTCAGCAGTGCCCCGCCCCCGGGCGACCGGTCGCTCGGAGACCGTCCTGCTGGAGGAGCTGGAGCCCATGAGCATCCCCCGTCCCGTCTCCACCACCGATACCAAGGAGTCCACCGCCCTGCCGCCCTCCCTGGTGCTGGCCGAGGGAGAGCCGTCGAAGGACGAGGAGTTGGACGAGCTTCCGCAGGGTCGCTTCCTGGACCGGGAGCGGAGCTGGCTGGCGTTCAACGAGCGCGTCCTGGAGCTGGCCGAGGACCCGCAGATCCCGCTGCTGGAGCGGGCCAAGTTCCTGGCGATCTTCGCCTCGAACCTGGACGAGTTCTTCATGGTCCGGGTGGCCGGCCTGAAGCGCCGGATCGCCACCGGCGTCGCGCAGCGCTCGGCCTCGGGCCTGCAGCCGCGCGAGGTGCTGGACCAGATCTGGACCCGCTCGCGGGAGCTGATGGCGCGTCACGCGGCCACCTTCCAGCAGGAGGTGCTGCCGGACCTGGCGGCCGAGGGCATCGAGCTGGTGCGCTGGTCGGAGCTGGCGGAGAAGGAGCAGTCCCGGCTGCACTCGCTCTTCCGGCAGAAGATCTTCCCGGTGCTGACGCCGCTGGCGGTGGACCCGGCGCACCCGTTCCCGTACATATCCGGGCTGAGCCTCAACCTGGCCGTGGTGGTGCGCAACCCGGTGTCGGGCCACAAGCACTTCGCCCGCGTCAAGGTGCCGCAGTCGCTGTCCCGCTTCCTGGAGGCGGCGCCGCAGCGGTACGTGCCGCTGGAGGACGTGATGGGGGCTCACCTGGAGGAGCTCTTCCCGGGGATGGAGGTGCTGGCGCACCACGCCTTCCGGGTCACTCGCAACGAGGACCTGGAGGTGGAGGAGGACGACACCGAGAACATCCTCAAGGCGCTGGAGAAGGAGCTGATGCGCCGTCGGTTCGGCCCGCCGGTCCGGCTGGAGGTGGAGGAGTCGATCGACCCCTACATCCTGGACCTGCTGGTGCGCGAGCTGAACATCACCGACGCGGAGGTCTTCCCGCTGCCGGGGCCGCTGGACCTGACCGGGCTGTTCGGCATCGCCGACCTGGACCGGCCGGAGCTGAAGTACCCGAAGTTCGTGGCCGGGACGGCCCGCGGGCTGATCGACGTGGAGTCGGCCTCGCAGCCGGACATCTTCGCGGCGATGCGGGAGCGGGACGTGCTGCTGCACCACCCGTACGACTCCTTCTCGACCTCGGTGCTGGCCTTCCTGGAGCAGGCGGCCAACGACCCGGACGTGCTGGCGATCAAGCAGACGCTGTACCGCACCTCCGGTGACTCGCCGATCGTGGACGCGTTGACCGACGCGGCCGAGGCCGGCAAGCAGGTGCTGGTGCTGGTCGAGATCAAGGCGCGCTTCGACGAGCAGGCGAACATCAAGTGGGCCCGCAAGCTGGAGGAGGCGGGCTGCCACGTCGTCTACGGCCTGGTCGGCCTCAAGACGCACTGCAAGCTCTCGCTGGTGGTCCGTCAGGAGGGCGACACGCTCCGCCGGTACGCGCACGTGGGCACCGGCAACTACCACCCGAAGACGGCCAGGCTGTACGAGGACCTGGGGCTGCTGACCGCGGACCCGCAGGTCGGCGCGGACCTCTCGGACCTCTTCAACCGGCTCTCCGGGTACTCCCGGCGGGAGTCGTACCGGCGGTTGATGACGGCGCCGCGCGGGCTGCGGGACGGGCTGGTGGGCCGGATCCACCAGGAGATCGCGCACCACCGGGCGGGCCGGCCGGCCCACGTGAAGCTCAAGGTCAACTCCATCGTCGACGAGGAGCTGATCGACGCGCTGTACCGGGCCTCGCAGGCCGGGGTGCCGGTGGACGTCTGGGTGCGCGGGATCTGCGCGGTGCGGCCCGGGGTGGCCGGGCTGAGCGAGAACATCCGGGTGCGCAGCGTGCTGGGGCGCTTCCTGGAGCACTCGCGGATCTTCGTGTTCGGCAACGGGGGCGACCCCGAGGTCTGGTTCGGCAGCGCGGACATGATGCACCGCAACCTGGACCGCCGGATCGAGGCGCTGGTGCGGGTGACCGACCCGGCGCAGCGGGCGGAGCTGTCCGGGCTGGTGGACCTCGGGATGTCGGACGAGACGGAGTCCTGGCACCTGGGGTCGGACGGCCGCTGGACCAGGCACTCGCAGGACGCGGAGGGGCGCCGGCTGCGGCACGTGCAGAACCTGTTGATCGACTCCCGGCAGCGCCGCCGCAGCCTGGCCTGACCTGCTCCGTCCGGTCCGGCCGCCGTGACCGGTGGCCGGACCGGCACCACCATCCCCGGTACGGCGGGGACTTGCCTCGGGGGGACGAGGAACCAGCATGACGGATCTGCCGACGACCGCCCGGACCGACCAGCCGGCGGGGGAGGCCCTGACGGGTTACCTGACCGCCCAGGCGGGTGTCTTCCTGCGCGCGCTGCCGCTGGTGGTGGGGGAGGCCGGGGCCCGGGCGGGCACGCTGCCGGGTGGTCCGGGCGGGCAGGCGGCGGCCGGGACGGCCGAGCTGCTGCGCGCGGTGCGGCGGATCGGCGGGGCGCTGCACACCTACGCGGCGGGCTTCGAGCCGGAGTGGGCGGAGCGGACCAGGGCGGAGCTGCGCTGGCTGCTGGAGCTGCTGGCGCAGGAGCCGGGCTGTCTGCGGCGTTCGGCGCGGCTGCTGGCGGCGCTGGACTCGCTGAGCGAGACGGACCCGCGGCGGCCGGGGATGCTGGCGGGGCATCAGGGGGCGCCGAAGGCCCGGGCGCTGCTGGAGCGTCAGCTGACGCTGGCGCGGACCAGGGCGCACTCGACGCTGCTGCAGGAGCTGCGGTCGGCGCGGCTGCACGCGCTGGCGGACCGGATGACGCTGCTGGCGGGCGAGGTGCCGCTGGTGGAGTCGCAGCCGGAGCTGGCGGGGCAGGCGGTGGCGGCGCTGGAGCTGCTGTCGGCGGGGGTGGCGGCGCTGCCGCCGGCCCGGGCGCCGTACGGGGGCGAGGGGCTGCACCGGCTGAGCGTGGTGCCGCCGCAGGGGCAGTCGCAGGCGCCGGGTCCGACGGTGGAGGTGGACGCGGACGCGGCGCTGGCGGCGGACGACGCGCCGTGGGGGCGGGTGCGGATCCTGGTGAAGCGGGCCCGGTACGCCCTGGAGGTGTGCGGGGAGCGGCTGGCGGGCCTGGACGAGGTGGACGAGGTGCTGGACCGTCACCAGGACGCGGCGGACGCCGCGGTGACGGTGGCGACGGCGGCGCGCACGCCGCGGATCACCCCGGCGACGGCCTACGTGCTCGGCGTGGTGCATGCTGATCAACGACTGGAGGTGGAGGCGGCGAGGTACGCCTTCGGCCGCCGGTGGCCGAATCTCCAGCAGCACGGGTGGCACGAGTGGGCGAGTTCCTGACGATGGCGGTACCCCCGGTGCGGGGCCGTGCGGTGCGGCACGGGCAGACGGTGCTGGCGGCCGGGGTGGTGCTGTGGCGGCCGGGCCCGTTGAAGAAGGACGGGGAGCGGCGGAAGAAGCCGCGGATCGCGCTGATCCACCGGCCGAAGTACGACGACTGGTCGCTGCCGAAGGGGAAGCTGGAGCCGGGGGAGGGCTGGCGGGCGGCGGCGCTGCGGGAGGTCCGGGAGGAGACCGGGCTGAGCTGCGTGCTGGGGGCGGAGCTGCCGGCCCAGCACTACCTGGCGCACGGGCGGGCCAAGGAGGTCCGGTACTGGGCGGGGGAGCTGACGGGCGGCTCGTTCCTGCCCAACCGCGAGGTGGACCGCCTGGAGTGGCTGTCGCCGCGGAAGGCGCGGGCGCGGCTGTCGCACGGCCGGGACCGGGAGCTGGTGGACGCGCTGCTCTCCGTGCTCGGTGTGACGCACCGTCACGGGTGACCTGGCCGCGCCCTGCCTGTGACGCAACCGTTACTACCGATCGGTGTTTCCCGCCGTCCGTCGTCGGTTCACTCTCCGTTCATTTGTGACCGGCTGACGCGTCACCTACCCGGCCTAACTTCGGTGTCACCGGAGGGCCGGACGGGCCCTTCCACAGAAAGGGACACCCCTGTGAAGCTCCAGCGGAACGGCCGCTCCAAGGCCCTCGCGATCGGTGCCATGGCGCTCGTTGGCTCGCTGTCGCTCGCGGCGTGCGGCTCGGACGAGAACAACACCCCCGCCACCGGCGGTTCCTCGGCGGCCGGTGCCTCCAAGGCCGCGATCGACTGCGGCAAGGCGGGCCAGCTGCTCGGCGCCGGCTCCACCGCGCAGGGCAACGCGATCGACGTGTGGAAGGTCGCCTTCGGCGCCGCCTGCTCCGGTTCGACCATCACCTACAGCGGTGGCGGCTCGGGCGCCGGCGTCCAGCAGTTCAACCAGGGCAAGGTCGCCTTCGCGGGCACCGACTCGGCCCTGAAGCCGGCCGAGGTCGACGCCTCCAAGGAGGTCTGCAAGACCGGCCAGGGCATCAACCTGCCGATGGTCGGCGGCCTGATCTCGATCATCTTCAACGTGGACGGCGTGGACAACCTCGTCCTGGACGGCCCGAGCCTGGCGAAGATCTTCGACTCGCAGATCACCAAGTGGAACGACCCGGCCATCGCCGCCCTGAACCCGGGCGCCAAGCTGCCGGACGCCGAGATCCAGGCGATCCACCGCTCGGACGACTCGGGCACCACCGAGAACCTCACCAAGTACTTCGAGAAGGCCTCGGGCGGCGCCTGGACCTACAAGCCGTCGAAGACCTGGGCGGGCAAGGGCGGCCAGTCCGCCGCGCAGAGCGCCGGCGTCTCGGCGCAGGTCAAGCAGGTCAAGAACTCGATCAGCTACGCCGAGCTCTCCTACGCGCAGACCAACAACCTCAAGTCGGCCGCGATCGCCACCGGCGCCTCCAAGCCGGTCGAGGCCACCGCCGCCAACGCCGCCACCACCTTCGCCAAGGCGGAGATCGCGGGCACCGGCAGCGACCTGGCGCTGAAGCTCGACTACGCGACCAAGGCCGAGGGCTCCTACCCGCTCGTCCTGGTCACCTACGAGGTCGTCTGCGACAAGGGCAACAAGCCGGAGACGCTGGACACCCTGAAGGCCTTCCTCGGCTACACCATCAGCGACGCCGGCCAGAAGGCCATCGAGGCCAAGGGCTACGTCGCCCTCCCGGCCGAGCTGAGCGCCAAGGTGAAGACCGCGGTCGCCGCGCTCGCCTGATCCACCTGATCCACCGGCCGGGCAGCCCTCGAAGAGGGGGGCGGGGCTGCCCGGCCGGAACCAGCTGACAGCACATCAAGTCCGGGGCACCGCCGCCATGGTGCCGCCCTCCTTGGGCAGCACCACCAGACCGGAGAAACACCATGACCACATCACCCCCCGTCACGGACCGGGGTAGGCCCCGCCAGCGTGACAGCAGGCGCGGGGACAAGCTCTTCTTCAACCTCTCCCGCGGTTCGGGCGTCCTGCTGCTGGTCATCATGGCCGCCATCGCGGGATTCCTGGCCTACCGCTCCTCGCTCGCCCTCGGGCACAACGAGGGCAACTTCCTCACCACCTTCGAGTGGCTGCCGGACGCGCAGAAGCCGGTCTTCGGCATCGCCGTCCTGGCCTTCGGCACCATCGCCAGCGCGATCATCGCGATGGTCATCGCGGTCCCGGTGGCGATCGGCGTGGCGCTGTTCATCTCGCACTACGCGCCGCGGCGGATCGCCCAGCCCTTCGCCTACCTGGTGGACCTGCTGGCCGCCGTGCCGTCCATCGTCTACGGCCTGTGGGGCGCGCTCTTCCTGGTGCCGCACATGGAGGGCCTGACCAGCTGGCTGGACCAGTACCTCGGCTGGACGTACGTCTTCGACTCCACCAAGACCGGTGCGGCCCCGCGCTCGCTGTTCACCGTCGGCATCGTGCTGGCGATCATGATCCTGCCGATCATCACCGCGGTCTCCCGCGAGGTGTTCAAGCAGGCGCCGCGGATGCACGAGGAGGCGGCGCTCGCCCTCGGCGCGACCCGCTGGGAGATGATCCGCACCGCGGTGCTGCCGTTCGGCCGCCCGGGCGTGATCTCCGCCTCGATGCTGGGCCTCGGCCGCGCGCTCGGCGAGACCATCGCGGTCGCCACCGTGCTCTCCGCCAGCCCGGTCCTCTCGCTGCACCTGCTCGACCCGGGCGGCGGCACCTTCGCGCAGAACATCGCGCTGAAGTTCGGCGAGGCCGGTGAGAACGGCCGGAACGCGCTGATGGCCTCCGGCCTGGTCCTGTTCGTGATCACCCTGCTGGTGAACGGCGCGGCCCGGATGATCATCGCCCGCCGCAAGGAATTCTCGGGGGCCAACTGATGAGCACCACCACCGTGACCCCCGTGGCGGACTCCCCGCGGCTGAGCCGCCGGCTGACCGCCAACCGGCTGCCCTCCTGGGCGCCGGCCGGCATCGCCGCCCTCTCGATCGCCCTCGGCGTCGGCATCGGCCTCGGCGCCGGCCTGCAGAGCAAGATCCAGTGGGGCCTGATCGCCGGGCTGCTGTTCGTCCTCATCACCTACGCCGCCGCCACCAAGGTGGAGGGCTCCCGCCAGGCCAAGGACCGCCTCGCCACCTCGGTGGTCTGGCTGGCCTTCGTCCTCGCGGTGGTGCCGCTGGCCGCGCTGACCTTCTACACGGTCCAGCAGGGCATCGGCGTCGTGGACGGCTACTTCCTCAGCCACTCCATGAAGGGCGTCCTCCAGACCGAGGCGGGCGGTGGTCTCTACCACGCCCTGATCGGCACCCTGGAGCAGGTCGGCCTGGCCACCCTGATGGCCGCCCCGATCGGTCTGCTGACCGCCGTCTACCTGGTGGAGTACGGCCGCGGCCGGCTCGCCAAGGCGGTCACCTTCTTCGTCGACGTGATGACGGGCATCCCGTCCATCGTCGCCGGTCTGTTCATCCTGTCGCTCTGGATCCTCCTGTTCGGCTTCCAGTACTCGGGCTTCGCGGGCTCCCTCGCCCTGGCCATCCTGATGATGCCGGTCGTGGTCCGCTCCACCGAGGAGATGCTCAAGCTCGTCCCGAACGAGCTGCGCGAGGCCTCGTACGCCCTGGGCGTGCCCAAGTGGAAGACCATCCTGCGGATCGTCCTGCCGACCGCGATCGGCGGCATCACCACCGGTGTGATGCTGGCCGTCGCCCGCATCACCGGTGAGACCGCCCCGGTCATGATGCTGGTCTTCGGCGCGGACATCATCAACGAGAACCCGTTCGAGGGTCCGCAGCAGTCGCTGCCGCTCTACATCTGGCAGCAGTACCAGACCAACAACGACTTCGGGTACGCCCGGGCCTGGGGCGCCGCGCTGGTGCTGATCGCCTTCGTGATGGCGCTCAACCTCATCGCCCGTGCCGTCGCCCGCTGGCGCTCGCCCAAGTCCGGTCACTGACACACCGACTGACGTACGAACAGACGAGAGAAGACGAACGATCATGGCCAAGCGCATCGACGTCAGCGGACTGTCCGCCTACTACGGGAGCACCAAGGCCATCGAGGACATCTCGATGACCGTCGAGCCCCGCTCCGTGACGGCCTTCATCGGCCCCTCCGGCTGCGGCAAGTCGACCTTCCTGCGCACCCTCAACCGGATGCACGAGGTCATCCCCGGCGCCCGGGTCGAGGGCAAGGTGATGCTGGACGACGAGAACCTCTACGGTGCCGCGGTCGACCCGGTGGCCGTGCGCCGCAGCGTCGGCATGGTCTTCCAGCGCCCGAACCCCTTCCCCACCATGTCGATCTACGACAACGTGGTGGCCGGTCTCAGGCTGGCCGGCGTGAAGAAGAAGTCCGTGCTGGACGGCGTGGTGGAGCGGTCGCTCCAGGGCGCCAACCTCTGGAACGAGGTCAAGGACCGCCTCAACAAGCCGGGCGCCGGCCTGTCGGGCGGCCAGCAGCAGCGTCTGTGCATCGCCCGCGCCATCGCGGTCGAGCCCGAGGTGCTGCTGATGGACGAGCCCTGCTCGGCCCTCGACCCGATCTCCACCCTCGCCATCGAGGACCTGATCGGCGAGCTGAAGTCGCAGTTCACCATCGTGATCGTGACCCACAACATGCAGCAGGCGGCCCGCGTCTCCGACCGCACCGCCTTCTTCAACCTGGCGGGCGTCGGCCAGCCGGGCAAGCTGATCGAGCTGGACGACACCCAGCGGATCTTCTCCAACCCGTCCGTGCAGGCCACCGAGGACTACATCTCCGGCCGCTTCGGCTAGACCGCACGGATCCCCCGACTGCTTCGCGGTGCTGCATGGCGGTGCCGCCGCGGAGTCAGAGAAGGCCCGCCCCCGTGATGTGGGGGCGGGCCTTCGCCTTCGGGCCGACGGTGCGTCAGCCGAACAGCAGGTGGACGATCCCGTACATGGCGGCCGCCACCAGCGCGGCGGCCGGCATGGTGATGAACCAGCCCAGCACGATGTTCTTCGCCACGCCCCAACGGACCGCGCGGATCCGCTTGGTGGCGCCCACGCCCATGATCGCCGAGGTGATCACGTGGGTGGTGGAGATCGGCGCCTTGAAGACGAACGACGTGATGTACATGATCGTCGCGGCGGTGGCCTCGGCCGCGAAGCCCTGCGGCGGGTCCAGCTCGATGATCTTGCGGCCGAGCGTCCGCATGATCCGCCAGCCACCCGCGTAGGTGCCCAGCGAGAGCATGGTGGCGCAGGAGATCTTCACCCAGAGCGGGATCGAGGAGTCGCCCTGGTGGCCCGAGATGGTGAGCGCCATCACCACGATGCCCATGGTCTTCTGGGCGTCCTGGACGCCGTGCGCCAGGGCCATGGCGGCGGCCGAAGCGGTCTGGGCGACCCGGAAGTTGCGCTTGGCGCGGTGCGGGTTGGCCTTCTTGAAGATCCACAGGATGGCCAGCATCACCAGGAAGCCGGCCACCAGGCCGACCACCGGGGAGACGATCATCGGGATGACGATCTTCTCGATGACGCCGTGCCAGATCACCTCGGTGCCGCCGGCCAGGGCCGCGCCCACCATGCCGCCGAACAGCGCGTGCGAGGAGGAGGACGGCAGGCCGAAGTACCAGGTGACCAGGTTCCAGGTGATCGCCCCGACCAGCGCGGCGAACAGGATGGCCATCCCCTGCTGACCGCTCGGGGTCTCGATCAGGCCCTCGGAGACGGTCTTGGCGACGCCGGTGCCGAGGAAGGCGCCGGCCAGGTTCATCACGGCCGCCATCGCCAGCGCCGCCCGGGGGGTGAGCGCCCGGGTGGAGACGGAGGTGGCGATCGCGTTCGCCGAGTCGTGGAAGCCGTTGGTGTAGGTGAAGAAGAAGGCCACGCCGATGACGGCGATGAGTGCAGCCGTATCCACGAGGGTCAGGACTCCTTGACCGCGATGGTCTCCACCGTGTTGGCCACGTGCTCGAACGCGTCGGCGGCCTCTTCGAGGACGTCCACGACCTGCTTGAGCTTGAGCACCTCGATGGCGTCGTACTGGCCGCTGAACAGGTGGGCCAGCAGCTTGCGGTGGATCTGGTCCGCCTGGTTCTCCAGCCGGTTGACCTCGATCCAGTACTCGGTGAGCTTGTCCATCGTGCGCAGCTTGGGCATCGCCTCGGCGGTCAGCTCGGCGGCCCGGGCCAGCACCTCGATCTGCTGCTCGATGCCCTTGGGCAGGGTCTGGATGTCGTAGAGGACGACGAGGTCGACCGCCTCCTCCATGAAGTCCATGATGTCGTCCAGCGACGAGGCGAGGGAGTAGATGTCCTCGCGGTCGAAGGGCGTGATGAAGGAGGAGTTCAGCTGGTGGAACACCGCGTGGGTGGTGTCGTCACCCGCGTGCTCGGCGGCGCGCATGCGCTCGACGATCTCCGCGCGGGCCGACACGTCTGCACCCAGCAGTTCCAGCAGGAGCTTCGATCCGACGACGAGGTTCTCCGCGGCCGCGGCGAACATGTCGTAGAAGCTCGTCTCCTTCGGGGTCAGGCTAAAACGCACGGAATTCTCCGATGTGCGGGGGAGGGACTGAACGATGCTAGGCGCAAGCCGTCAGAACTGCGCAAACGGGGTGATGGTCACGATCCCTCAGTCTGACGGAAGTCGGCCGGATTGCGTCCGTCCCGGGCACGGAGATCCGGTCGCGCCGCTCGGACGGAGGAACACCCGGCGGGCCCGGGGTGTTGGACACTTGAGCCCAGTGGACGGGTGGAGACCGAGACCTAGGCGGGCCGAATGACCAGCACCGAGACGCACGAGCAGACCACCGCGCCGGCGGCCGCCGAGGCCACCGAGGCCGCGGGCGACGCGGGCCAGTGCTGCGACAGCCACGGGCCCCACGGCTACAGCGCCCGCAAGGCCGAGCACCTCAAGCGGCTGCGCCGGATCGAGGGCCAGGTCCGGGGCCTCCAGCGGATGGTGGACGAGGACGTCTACTGCATCGACGTACTCACCCAGGTCTCGGCCGGGACGAAGGCGCTCCAGGCCTTCGCCCTCTCGCTCCTGGAGGAGCACCTGCGGCACTGCGTGGCCGCCGCCGCGGAGCAGGGCGGGGCCGAGCTGGAGGCCAAGGTGGCCGAGGCCACGGCCGCGATCTCCCGCCTGCTGCGCACCTGAGGCCCGGGGCTCCGCACCCGGCACCGGCGGCCCCCGGTGGCCGGCCCGGGCAGCGGCCGCTCACCGGGGGCCGCCTGACGGCCGCTCAGCCGTCGCCGGCTCAGTTCTCGCCCGCGAGCAGGACTTCGTCGATCAGCTCGGGCGCCAGCCGCTCGCCCTCCCCGGCCGCGGCGGCGATCATCAGCTCGCCGGCCAGCTCGATCTCGTCCAGCGCGGCCTGCTCTTGTCCGCCACCGTCACGGGGCGTCGAGGACACCATCCGTTCCACCCCCATGGACCCGTCCGACCCGGCAGAGCTGCCGCCCCCTACTCAAGCGTAGGCAGACGGGGCGTCAGACCCCATGGCACCAACGGGCCATCTCTGCGCACCACCCGGGCGCACTACTGGGCCGGGGACGAGGACGGCTTCATCGAGTAGATCTCGGTGGCGGCCGGCTCCGCGGCCTGCACCGGCTGCCCGAACTCGGAGAGCGCCACCGTGGAGACCACCCGGACCTGGTCCTTGGGCTGCTTGGACCCGGCCACCCCGGCGAACGAGAAGGTCTGCGTCACCTTGTGCAGCCGACCCTGCCCGTCCAGCCAGGCCTCGTACGGCACCTCCTTGACCGTGAAGGTCTGGGCCGCCATCCGCAGCCCGTCCCCGCCCCGGCCGCCGGTCGCCTCCGCCGCCTTGGTGAGGTCGAGGGTGCCCTTGTAGTGCTTGAGCTCCGCCCCGCCCGCCGTCTCGGTGCCGACCAGCTCGGCGGTGACAGCCCCGCGCAGCGCCCCGGCGGCGCTGGCCGGATCGGTGGCGCCGCTGCTCACCAGGTTCCCGTCCGGGAGCTGGCGGATGTCGAGCTTCACCCACTTGCCCTCGGGGATCTTGGCGCCGCTGTTCTGCAGGTAGACCGTGCCGGGCAGCACGACCTCCACGATCTTGCCGGTGGTGGTGGCGCCGGGCGGCACGTCGATGTCCAGCCGGCCGATCCGCTTCACGTAGTCGTAGCCGCCGGCGCCCCTGAAGACCGCCTTCTTGTCGGCGGACTCGGTGGTCAGCTCGGTGGCGGCCTTGGCGGAGCCGGTGCGGCCGGTGATGTCCGCCGCGCTGCGGACGGCGGTCAGCGGGTCGGCCGAGAGCTGGTCGGCCGAGCTGCCGGGCTTGTGGGCGTCGCCGCCGCCACAGGCGGCCAGGGCGGCGACCAGCAGGGCGGCGGTGGCGGCGGACGCGGTGGTGCGGACGGTGTGCTTCACGATCGGGTACAACCCCCTCAGAGCTCTTCCAGAGCCAACGAGTTGAGGGTCGGTGAGGTTACGGGTCGACCGGCGCGCGGCTTCCGTTTCACGCCGTCCGGTTGAGCCGTTACGGTGAGGAGCGTGAACGTCGAGCACCGGGTGACGGTCGAAGAACGAGGCTCCTTCTCCACCGCCCGCTGCACCTGCGGCTGGCATGCCCCCGCCCGACGCAGCCGCGACAAGTCCCGCCGCGACGCCGCCGAACACCTCGCCGAGCATCCGGCCGACGGCCACCCGGCAGGGGCCTAGGGGCGCGGGGAACTGCGCGCAGGGGAACGGCACCACGTGCAACTGGCTCGCCTGCCCCGATCTCGCGCTGGTCCGCCTTCCGACTCGCGCAGTTCCTCGCGCCCCTGGGGCGCTGCCTGGTGGCCCAGCTGCCCGAGGGAAGCGCCTAGGCCGCGAGGTCGCGTTCGATGCGGCGGCGGCCGGTGCGGCGGGGCTCGGCGACGAACAGGGGCCGCAGGGCGGTGCGTCCGAGGGCGTGGGTGAGCGGTACCAGGACGGCCATCGCGAGCGGGGCGAGCAGCAGGACGACCGCGGCCGCCAGCGCGAACCCGCCGAGGACGTCGGTGGGGTAGTGCACCCCGACGTACATCCGGGCGAAGCCCTGGAGCACGGCGAGCACCCCGGCGGCCAGCCCCAGCCGCTTGTTCACCAGGTAGAGCGCGACGGCGATCCCCATCGCCATCGCCGAGTGGTCGCTGACGAAGGAGAGGGTGCCCTCCTTGCCGTGCACCAGCACGTCGAGCTCGGGGTGGTCGACGAACGGCCGCGGCCGGTCGACGATCGCGGAGATCGGCAGGTTGGCCAGCTCGCACAGGGCCACCGCGAGCGGGGCCCAGAGCAGGCCGGCGACGGCCACCGGGGCGTCGGGGCGGCGGCGGGCCTGGAGCCAGCCGACGGCGAGGAGCAGGGCGAGGCCGAGCAGCAGGCCGTACTCGCCGAGCCAGGCGACGGTGGAGTCGACCCAGGAGGGGGCGGATCCGGCGAGGCCGTTCACGGCCTTGAGCAGGTCCAGGTCGGGCCCGGCGGTGTCGCCCAGCAGCGTCGACACGCCGCACCTCCGTCGTGGCCCTCGCGGCCCCTTGATCATTTGACTGACAAGGGGCACAACGCGAGAACCCCGGCACCGGTTTCAGGTTTCACGCACCGTTATGAAAACTTGACTGACCGTCCACTGGACGTCCACGGTCAACCTGGCTCCGGACGGTGCGTCAACTGTCCTTCGGGTCACGGCCGGTACCCTGACCGCCGCTGGCGATCTGGCCGTCGGCCTGGTAGCGCGGCAGGGAGAGGGCGCCGTCGGGGGTGACCCGGGTGGCGCCGTAGTACTTGGGGCGGTCGATCTTGTCGTAGCGGATCACCGCGCCGGTGTGCGGAGCGTTGATCATGTAGCCGCCGCCGACGTAGATGCCGACGTGGTCGATGGAGCGCGGGTCGCCCTGGTCGGTGGCGAAGAACACCAGGTCGCCCGGCCGGAGTTGGCTGCGGTCGATGTGCGGCCCGGCGTTCCACTGGTCGTTGGCCACCCGGGGCAGCTTGATGCCGACGCTCTCGAAGGCGGCCACGGTGAGGCCGGAGCAGTCGAAGCGGCCGCCCTGGGACTCCCAGCCGTTCCCTCCCCACAGGTAGGGGGTGCCGAGGGTGGTCTGGGCGAAGTAGATCGCCCCGGAGGCCTGCGCGGAGATCGCCTGGGTCACCACCGGCGCACCGGGGGAGGCCTCGGCGGGCGCGGTGAAGTTGGCCGCGAGGGTTTTGATGTTCTTCACGTACCCCTGGGTCTCCCGGTACGGCGGGACCCCGTTGTACTTGATGACCGCGTACGGCCCGGCGTTGTAGGCGGCGAGCAGATTCGACTGCCGGTCGCCGGGGATTTTCGCTATGTCCTTGGCGAGGGAGCAGTCGTACACCGCGGCGGAGGCGATCGCGTCGGCCGCGTTCCACACGTCCTTCTTGCCGTCGCCGTCGCCGTCGGTGGCGTAGCCGGGCCAGGTGCCCGGCATGAACTGGGCCATGCCCTGGGCGCCGACCGGGCTCTGCGCGCGGGGGTTGAAGCCGCTCTCCTGGTAGAGCTGCGCGGCCAGCATGGGGGGCGAGATCTCCGGGCAGAGGGAGCCCCACTGCTGGAACATCGGCTGGTAGGCGGCCGGCACGGTGCGGCCCGCGAGCTTGGGCTGGACGGCCTGCGGGGTACCGCTGGCGGCGAAGGTGCCGAGCACCACCACGCCGACGAAACCGACACCCACCAGACCGGTCGCGGCCGCTGCCGCGCCCGCCTTCCGGAGTACCATCAGCACCGTCCCGACGAACCGTCAGTTTCCCGTGTCCCAGAAGGCATTGCTCATCGCAATCATCGCAGATACAAAGGGTGAGCGGTATCCTTCGTACGGTGGACATCCTGGCGGACGGGCCCCGTGCTCCACGACCAATCCGCGAGAAGCAGCCAAGTCGAAGTCGGATCTGGCCAAGAATGGGGTACGGCCCTTCGCGCCACCCCGGTCCTGGGCCTTGAATTTGCCTGATCGGGCGGTGAGACGAATGAACCTGAGCAGCGTGGTGCAGAGTGACCGGGTCCGGCTCCTGGCGGAGGACCCACCGAAGAAGGCCAACATCGACACGATCATCGGTGGCATCGCGCCGGACTGGGGTCCGTTCTCCAGCCTGGGCGCCGAGGCCCGCACGATGATCCAGGTGGTCATGGCGGTCGCCATCCTGGCCTGCCTGGGCATCGCCGTCTGGGGGGCGGCCAAGCAGCGGATCGGCGCGACCGCGATGCGGGACAGCTTCAGTGCCGAGCAGGGCAAGGGGCTGATCGTGGCGGGCCTGACCGGCGTGTTCATCATCGGTTCGCTCACCACTCTGTTCACCATTGTGTACGGCATGGCCATCTGACGATCAGACAGAATTGCCCCGGCGGAGCGGCCTCGCAGCGGCCGTCCCCGCCGGGGTGTCGCGCTTCCCGCGCGGACCGCTCGTACCAGCTCGTACCAGCCAGGGGGCCCAGGGGTCTCCCCGTACCAGGAGGGCCGCCGTGCCGGTGTCCGACGACCAGCCGCACACCCGGACGCGGCTGCCGGTCGGCGAGCAGTCCGTCTACCAGCAGCAGACGGGGCGTCAGGCCCGGCCGGTGCGGACGCTCTTGACGGTCCTGCTGGTGGTGGCCCTGCTGGTGGTCGCCGTATCGATCGCGAACCGGGACAAGCCGGACCCGGGGGGCAGCGCTCCGGCCGGCTCCTCCGACGGGGCGGCCTCGGCCTCCCCCAAGCCCGCCACCACCGCGCCGAGCGGGCAGCTCCCGGTGGCCACCGCCTCCAACGGGATCGGCGTCGGGCACCCGCACACCTCGCAGGGCGCCCAGTCGGCCGCCGCCAACTACGCGGTGGCGATGGGCTCCGAGGAGATGTTCCGGGCCGACACCCGGGCCACCCTGCTGACCACGCTGGCCGACCCGACCGCGCTGCCCGGGCTGAAGGCCCGGCTGGACTCCGCCTTCGGGCCGCAGCAGCTGGCCGGCTTCGGCCTGGACGACAAGGGCAAGCCGGCCAAGGGACTGACCTTCGTCAGCCGCACCGTGCCGGTCGGCACCAAGCTCACCAACCAGGCGGACACCGCGACCGTGGTCGAGGTCTGGTGCACCGGCCTGCTCGGCCTGGCCGGCCCCGGCTCCACCCAGCCGGTCTCCGAGAACTGGTTCACCCTCACCCTCACCATGCGCTGGACCGGCAGCGACTGGAAGCTCACCGACTTCACCCGCCGCACGGGCCCGGCCCCCCTCCCCGGCGACCAGCAGGCCGCCACCGCCGACGAGATCACCGGCGCCGTCCAGGACTTCGGAGGCTTCCGCTATGCCCGTTGACGCTGCCACAGCCGCCCGCCGCGGCCTGCTCCGGGCCGGGGCGGTGCTCGGATCGCTCCCCGCGCTGGTGCTGCTGACGGCGGCCCGGGCGCTGGCCGACCCGACGCCCTCGCCCTCGCAGACCGCCAAGTGCAACCTGCCGGTGCCCGGCGCCGACCGGGCCTGCGCCCCCGACGCCCCCGGCGTGGTGGTCACCGGCCCCGGCGGCGGCACCCTCGGCGGCGTCACCGACCCGCTCGGCTCGCTGGCCAAGGGCTGCGCCGAGGCGGCCGCCTGGGTCACCCGGAAGCTGGCCACCGCGATCGACTCCACCACCCAGGTCGACTTCACCAACGCCTCCTTCCTCCAGCAGTACGCGGTGGTGTTCGCCGGCTCCACGGTGATCACCCTGGTGCTCTGGCTGCTCGCGGTGACCAAGCGCGCGGTCCGCGGCGCCTCGCTGACCACCGCCATCTCGGAGGCCATCGGCTTCCTCTGGCTGACCGTCATCGCCTCCGCCTTCACCCCGCTGGTGCTCTTCACCCTGGTCTCCGCCACCGACGGGCTGACCGCCGCCATCGCGGCCGGCACCAAGTCCGACACCGGCACCTACCTGGGCGGCTTCGCGGACACCCTGGAGAAGGGCTCGCTGGGCGGCGGCCCGCTGATCCTGATCATCGTCTCGCTGGTCGCGGTGCTGGCCGCCGCGGTGCTCTGGATCGAGCTGCTGATCCGGGCCGCGATGCTCTACGTCGGCGCGCTGCTGGGCACCGCGGTCTACGCCGGGCTGGTCGACAAGCAGCTGTGGAAGCACGTCCGGCGGTGGGCCGGGGTGATGCTCGCGGTGGACCTGGCCAAGCCGATCATCGTGATCATCCTGGGCCTGGCCGGGGCGGTGGCCACCGGCGCCGGGGCCACCGACGACTTCGCCAAGGTGCTCTCCGGGCTGGCCATCCTGTTCCTGTCGATCTTCGCCAGCGCCGCCGTCTACCGCTTCGTGCCGGGCTTCGGCGACGAGCTGATGCAGATGCGGCACGCCCGCGCCAGCGCCGTCTCGGCCGGCTCCGCGATGATCAACGGCCCGGCCAACCTGGTCAAGCAGGGCATCTCCACCCACGGCGCCCGCGGCGGAGGCGGCGGCCCCGCCACCGCCAACGCCTCCACCGGCACCGGCGCCGCCGCGGCCGGCATCGCCGCCCACGGCTCCCGCACTCCGGCACCCCCGCCGCAGACCCCCGCCCAGGCCCCGGCCGCCAACCCAGTGAAGGGAGCGTGATGCGCGCGTGAGCAGCGAACCGCTCGGCCAGTACGGCGCCCCGTACGCCCACCAGCGCCGCACCTACCTGATCGGCAAGGCTCGGCCGAACGCGCCGATCGGGCGCAACCGGGAGTCCGGGGAGATCGTGCTGATCATCTTCGGGGCCTTCCTCGGCATGGTCTGGGGCCTGGCGATGCCGATCCTGCCGCTGCGGATCGCCGGCCTGCTCGGTCTGCCGCTGCTCGCGATCGCCGCGGTCTACGTGCCGTACCGGCGCCGCACCTTCTACAAGTGGGTGGAGATCAACCGCACCTACCGCCGCACCCTGCGCAGCGGCCGCGCGGTCTGGAAGTCCGAGGTGGTGGACGCCGGCACCCGGCTGGACGGCCGCGAGGTGGAGATCGGCCCGCCGCCCGGGGTGGGCCGGCTGCACTGGCTGACGGCGCCGTTCGGCCCGGACGAGGTCGGGGTGCTGATGCACCTGGAGCGCCGCACCGTCACCGCCGCGATCGAGATCGAGGGCCCCGGCGTGGGCCTGCGCGACTCGGAGGACCAGGAGGCCCTGGTCGACCGCTTCGGCACCCTGCTCAAGCACGTGGCCAACGGCGACGGCTTCGTGACGCGCCTGCAGATCCTGGCCCGCACCCTGCCGGCCGACCCGGACGCGCACGCCAAGGACGTGGAGCGCCGGGGCGACCACTCCTCGCCCGGCTGGCTGCAGGACTCCTACGACCAGCTGCAGTCGATGGTCTCCACCTCCTCCGAGCAGCACCGGGCCTACCTGGTCGCCTGCATGCACTACACCCGCGACCTGGCCTCCGAGGCGCACGCGATGGGCCGGACGGCGGGCGGCGCCAAGTCCCGGGACGACGACGGCCTGGCCGCCGTGATGGCCCGTGAGCTGACCGACATCTGCGCCCGGCTCGCCGAGGCGGACATCCGGGTCCGCCAGCCGCTCGGCCAGGCCCGGCTCTCCTCGCTGCTGCACTCGATGTACGACCCGGACCACCCGATCGACCACATCCAGGCGATGTCCCGGCGGAACGCCTGGCCGGCCGAACTCGACGCCACCCACCCGCAGTTCCTCCAGGCCAAGACCCGCGAGTCCACCACCCGGGAGCCGTGGTGCCACGCCACCGCCTGGGTCAAGGAGTGGCCGCTCACCCCGGTCGGCGTCAACTTCCTGGCCCCGCTGCTGGTGCACACCCCGGACGTGATCCGCACGGTGGCCGTCACCATGGACCTGGAGCCGACCGACGTCGCGATCGAGCGGATGCTCACCGAGAAGACCAACGACGAGGCCGAGGCCAGCCGGGCCGCCAAGATGAACCGCACCATCGACCCGCGCGACCTGGCCCACACCGGCCGGGTCGACCAGCGCGGCGACGACCTGGCCTCCGGCGCCGCCGGGGTCAACCTGGTCGGCTACATCACCGTCTCCTCCCGCTCGCCCGAGGCGCTGGCCCGCGACAAGCGGACCATCCGGGCCTCGGCCGGCAAGAGCTTCCTCAAGCTGGAGTGGTGCGACCGCGAGCACCACCGGGCCTTCGTCAACACCCTCCCGTTCGCCACGGGCATCCGCCGCTGACCTCGTCTGGAGTCCTCCCATGGCCATCGGCAGCATCACCGACGCCTTCACCAGCCTGATGTTCGGCAAGGTGGAGACCACCCGCCTCCCGGTCCGCACCTCCACCGGCCAGGCCCAGGCGGTCTACCTCCCCACCGCCGCACCGGGGTTGGGCGACTCCGGGGTGATCATCGGCCGTGAGGTGTACTCCGGCAAGGGGTACGTCTACGACCCGTTCCAGCTCTACGGGCAGCAGCTCCCGGCCCCGCACTGGCTGGTGCTCGGCGAATCCGGCAACGGCAAGTCGGCGCTGGAGAAGACGTACGTGCTGCGACAGCTGCGCTTCCGCGACCGCCAGGTGGTCGTCCTCGACGCCCAGGGCGAGGACGGCGTCGGCGAGTGGAACCTGATCGCCGACGCGCTGGGGATAAAGTCCATCCGCCTGGACCCGATGGCGGCCCGGGACGGCGGGGTCAAGCTCAACCCGCTGGACCCGGCGATCACCACCACCGGCCAGCTCTCGCTGCTGCGCACCATCATCGAGGTGGCGATGGGACGCGGCCTCGACGAGCGCTCCGGCTTCGCCCTGAAGGCCGCCCACGCCCACGTCATCGCGACCGTGACGGGCCGTCAGCCGGTCCTGAACGACATCATCGACACCCTGCGCAGCCCCGAACTCTCCTCGGTGGAGTCGCTCGGCGTCGGCGTCGACGAGGTCCAGGCCTGGGGCCTGGACGTGGCGCTGGTGCTGGACCGTCTGGTCGACGGCGACCTGCGCGGCATGTTCGACGGCTCCACCACCGACGGCATCGACCTCGACGCCCCGCTGATCGTCTTCGACCTCTCGCACATCGACCGCAACTCCATCGCGATGCCGATCCTGATGGCCATCGTCGGCGTCTGGCTGGAGCACACCTGGATCCGCCCCGACCGGAAGAAGCGCATCTTCCTGGTCGAGGAGGCCTGGCACATCATCAACAGCCCCTTCGTGGCCCAGCTCTTCCAGCGCCTGCTGAAGTTCGGCCGCCGCCTCGGCCTCTCCTTCGTCGCGGTCGTCCACCACCTCTCCGACGTGGTCGACGGCGCCGCCGCCAAGGAGGCCTCCGCGATCCTCAAGATGGCCTCCACCCGCACCATCTACATGCAGAAGGCCGACGAGGCCAGAGCCACCGGCCGCGTCCTCGGCCTCCCGCGCTGGGCCGTCGAGATCATCCCCACCCTCTCCCCGGGCATCGCCGTCTGGGACGTCAACGGCAACGTCCAAGTCGTCAAACACATCATCACCGAGACCGAACGACCTTTGGTCTACACCGACCGTGCGATGACGGAGGACGCAGTCGCCGAACGCCACCGGGCGGAGCGCCAACTCGCGGCGGAGCCGGGGGTCTGACGCCCCGCCAATCGGGCAGCAGCCTGTTGCCCAATTGGCGCCTGGGCTAGCGCTTGCCGTCCAGCACCTCGTGCGCGACCCGCGCGAGGTCCGCCTCGGTGGGCAGCAGCGCCCGCATCTCCGGTGGCAGGGTGGCGTAGGTGCTGACCGCCATCGGCTGGGTGGAGCCGCGCAGCGAGTCGCCTGGATCTCGGCCTTGATGTCGCCGAGGAGGTCGGCGTAGCACCGTCCAGGCGTGTGGTGGTGCCCGGCGGCTGACGGTTCTTCGGGGGATGGAAACCCTCTCGTTACTCGCGGGGTCCTGACAGCTACGCGCGTTGACCCTAGGCTGCGGTGGTCACACCACCTCTTCGGCTCCGGTCCCACGGCGGAGCCCCAACGGTGCAGGGGAACCCTCATGTCCAACTCCGGCCGCACCGGCCGTTTCCGTCGCCCGGCGTACGCCGCGGCCGCCGCCATCGGTCTCTTCGGGACCCTGCTGGTGCCGGGCACTGCCTCGGCACACGGCTGGGACTGGGACTGGAACTGGCACAAGCCGAAGACCGAGGACCTCCAGATCCTCGCCATCAACGACCTGCACGGGAACCTCGAGCCCCCGGCCGGCTCCTCCGGAAACATCAAGGAGGTGGACCCGGCCACCGGCAAGGTGGTCGACACCCCCGCCGGCGGCATGGAGTACCTGGCCACCGCGCTGCGCCAGGCCCGCGAGGGCCACCGCAACACGGTGACGGTGGCGGCCGGTGACCTGGTCGGCGCGAGCCCGCTGGTGTCGGCGCTGTTCCACGACGAGCCCACCGTCGAGGCGCTCAACAAGGTCGGCCTGGACGTCACCTCGGTGGGCAACCACGAGTTCGACGAGGGCTACAAGGAGCTGCTGCGCCTGCAGAACGGCGGCTGCCACCCGACCGACGGCTGCTACGAGAAGGGCCGCAAGTTCCGCGGCGCCGACTTCGAGTACCTGGCCGCCAACGTCACCAACGAGAAGACCGGCCGCCCGATCCTCAAGCCGTACTGGGTGAAGAACGTCCGCGGCACCAAGGTCGGCTTCATCGGCGCGACCCTCGAGGGCACCCCGAACATCGTCACCGCCGAGGGCATCAAGGGCCTGAAGTTCGGCGACGAGATCGAGACCATCAACAAGTACGCCAAGGAGCTCAAGCGCCAGGGCGTGGACTCGATCGTGGCGCTGATCCACGAGGGCGGCTACCCGGCCTCCACCACCTACAACTACGACTGCGGCGCGGCCGGCGAGGGCATCTCCGGCCCGATCGTCGACATCGCCAAGGGCCTGGACCCGGCGATCGGCGCCATCGTCACCGGCCACACCCACAACGCCTACGCCTGCGCGATCCCGGACCCGAACGGCGTCCCGCGCTCGGTCACCAGCGCCGCCTCCTTCGGCCGGCTGTACACCGAGATCAACCTCAAGCTGGACAAGCGCACCGGCGCCATCGTCCGCCCCTCGGTGACCGCCGCCAACCACGTGGTGCGCCGCACCGTCGACAAGGCCGCGGACGTCACCGAGCTGATCGGCCGTTACAGCAAGCTGGCCGCCCCGATCGCCAACCGCCCGCTCGGCTTCATCGGCGCCGACATCAACGGCCGCGGCTCCACCGCCTACGAGAAGCCGCTCGGTGACGTGATCGCCGACGCCCAGCTCGCCGGTCTCTCCCCGGCCGACAAGGGCGGCGCCCAGATCGCCTTCATGAACCCCGGCGGCATCCGCTCCGACCTGGTCTACAAGGCCAGCGGCGCCGAGGGCGACGGCGTGGTGACCTACGGCGAGGCGTTCACCGTCCAGCCGTTCACCAACATGATGCAGGTCAAGACCCTGACGGGTGCTCAGATCGTCAAGGTCCTGCAGGAGCAGGTCAGCGGCCCGAACCAGGCCGCCCCGAAGATCCTCCAGATCTCCAAGGGCCTGACCTACACCCTCAACCTGAACAAGACCGGCGCCGACCGGATCGCGGACGTCAAGTTCAACGGCGCCCCGATCGACGTCAACGCCAAGTTCCGCGTCGCGGCCAACGAGTTCCTGCAGGGCGGCGGCGACGGCTTCCCGACCTTCACCGCCGGCACCGACAAGCTGGTCGGCGCCTCCGACCTGGACGTCTTCGCGGCCTACCTGGGCGCGAACTCCACCGCCTCGGCCCCGCTGAAGGTCCCGGCCCAGGACCGCATCAAGGTCATCGGCATCGGCGAGGACGTCAACTGACGCCCGGCTGAACCGCGCTGCGGGGCTCCCCTCCTTCCGGAGGGGAGCCCCGTCCGCGTTCCTACGGCGGGGTGGACTGCCCCGGGAGGCGGACGGTGGCCACCGTGCCGGGGCCGCCGTCGGTCGCCGGGCCGAGCGCGACCTCGCCGCCGGCGTCCTGGACGGCCTGCGCCACGATCGACAGGCCGAGCCCGGAGCCGGGGAGCTGGCGGGAGGACGGGGAGCGCCAGAAGCGGTCGAAGACGTACTGGAGCTCGTCCGGCGGGATGCCCGGCCCGTGGTCGCGGACGGTCAGCCGGCCGTCCTGGAGGGCGAGTTGGACGGTGCCGCCGGGCGGGGAGTACTTCACCGCGTTGTCCAGCAGGTTGATCACCGCCCGCTCCAGCCCGGGGCCGTCCCCGTGCACGTACCAGGGGTCCACCACCAGGGCGAACTCCAGCCCCGGGCCCCGCAGCCGGGCCCGCTCGACCGCGCGGTGCGCCAGCTCGTGCAGCGCCACCACGGAGTGCTCGCGCTCGGGCCGGGAGGTCTCCGGGCGGGAGAGCTGGAGCAGGTCGCCGATCAGCAGGGTGAGCTCCTGCATCTGGGCCTTCATGCTGCCCAGCAGTTTGGTCCTGGTCGCCGGGGGGAGCGGGCGGCCGGTGTCGTCGGAGCGGATCAGCAGGTCGACGTTGGTGCGCAGCGAGGTGAGCGGTGTGCGGAGCTCGTGCCCGGCGTCGGCGATCAGCCGGGTCTGCCGCTCCCGGGAGTTGGCGAGGGCGGTCGACATCGAGTTGAACGAGGAGGACAGCCGGGCGAGTTCGTCGTGGCCCCGGACGGGGATGGTGGTGCCGACCTCCTCGGTGCGGGCGATGTGCTCCACCGCGTTGGTGAGCTGGTCGACGGGCTTGAGCGCGGAACGCGCCACCAGCCGCCCGGTGATCCCGGCCCCGACCACGCCGAGCGCGGCCACGCCCGCCAGGAGCAGGGCGAGTTGCTGGAGCGACTCCTCGACGCCGTCGACCGCGACGGCGGTCAGCATGGTGAAGTCCTTCGGGCCCTGCCCGGTGACGGACACCCGGATCTGGGACACCCGGACCCTCGCCGAGGTGCCGTTGGCGTAGCTGCCGTCCCGGTAGGTCACCCCGGTGGTGGTGAAGTCGGACGGCTGGCTCCTGACGATCCGGTCCGCGCCGCCCGGGAGGCAGGCCGACCCGTCCGTCGCCACCAGCTCGATGTCCCAGCGGTTCGGCACCGGTCGCCGGTGCTCGGCGACGCTGGCGAGGGCGGCCTCCGGGCTGGCGGCGCAGGTGAAGATCCCGGTGTCCGGCCCCAGCCGCAGCGGCGCCTGGGAGAGGGTCTGGGTGATCTGGTCGTTGAGCTTCTGCCTGACGATGAACCAGCAGGCCAGCGCGGACAGCGCGATGGCCACCGCCACCGCGGCGGCCGTGAGCATCGCGAGCCGGCTGCGCAGCGAGCGCCCCCGGTACCAGCCCGCGAGGCGGTTCACGTCGCGGCGCCGGTGGGGGTGCGGAGGGCGTAGCCGACGCCGCGGACGGTCTGGATGATGCGCGGCAGGCCGCCCTGCTCGGTCTTGCGGCGCAGGTACATCACGTAGACGTCCAGGGAGTTGGAGGAGGGCTCGAAGTCGAAGCCCCAGACCGCCTTGAGGATCTGCTCCCGGGTCAGGACCTGCCGCGGGTGGGCGAGGAACATCTCCAGCAGCATGAACTCCGTGCGGGTCAGCTCGATCGGCTTGCCGTCCCGGGTGACCTCCCTGGTCGCGGTGTTCATCCGCAGGTCGGCGAAGGCCAGCACCTCGCTGGACTCGGCCTCGGCCGAGGCCCGCGCGGCGGCCTCGCTGGCCAGGGCCGAGCGGCGGAGCAACGCCCGGACCCGGGCGAGGAGTTCGTCGAGCTCGAAGGGCTTGGCCAGGTAGTCGTCGGCGCCGACGTCCAGGCCGGTGACGCGGTCGCCGACGGCGTCGCGGGCGGTGAGCATCAGGACCGGGGCGCTGTCGCCCCGGGCCCGCATGCGGCGGACGGCGGTGAGGCCGTCCATCCGGGGCATCATGATGTCGAGCAGTACGAGGTCGGGGCGGTCGCGCTCGACCGCGTCCAGGGCCTCGAAGCCGTCGGTGGCGGTGGTCACCTCGTAGCCCTCGAAGGCGAGGCTGCTCTCCAGGGCGTCCCGGAGGGCGGGTTCGTCGTCGACCACGAGGATCCGGGCGGTGGGGCCCTGGAGTGCCTCGGCAGGGGTGCGGTCGTCGGCGGGCGGGGTCATCGGCGCGGGGCCTTTCCTCGGGCGGTCTGGCTGCTGTCATTCTCCGTCAGAGCTGCTGCCCTGCCTGGAGCTTGGGCAGCATCTGCTTGATGTCGTTGATCGGGATGGCGAAGCCGAGGCCGACGTTGCCGGCGCTGCCGGCGCTGCCGGAGCCGGCGGTGGCGCTGGAGCCGCTGGCGGAGTACATCGCGGAGTTGATGCCGATGACCTGGCCGGAGGCGTTGATCAGCGGGCCGCCGGAGTTGCCGGGGTTGAGCGCGGCGTCGGTCTGCAGGGCCTTGTAGCTGGCGGTGGCACCGCTGTTCGAGGCGCTGGACCGCTGGCCGGGCAGCTGCGGGAAGCCGAAGCCCCCGTTGCCGCTGGTGGTGGAGTCGTCGACCTGGACGGTGACGGGGCGGTCCTTGGCGCTGATGATGCCGGAGGTGACGGTGCCGGTCAGGCCCTCGGGGTTGCCGATGGCGACCACCGAGTCGCCGACCCGCATGGAGTCCGAGTCGCCGAGGGTGGCGGTCTTGAGGCCGCTGACGCCGGAGGCGGTGATCACGGCGACGTCCATCGACTCGTCGGTGCCGGTGACGGTGGCCTTGGCGGTGGAGCCGTCCTTGAAGGTGACGGTGGCCTGGCCGCCGCCGCTGACGGCGCCGGAGATCACGTGGTAGTTGGTCAGGATCTGGCCGTCGGCGGTGAGCACCACGCCGGTGCCGGTGGCGGTGCCGGTGGCGGTCTTCACGGTGATCTGGACGACGGCGGGGGAGACGGCGGCGTTGATCGCGGCGACGTTCGCGGTGCCGTCGGAGTTGGAGGAGACCGGGCTGACCACGGTGGAGCCGGAGCCCGAGGCGGTGGCGGTGGAGCGGTCGCCGGCGACCACGCCGCCGGTGACGCCGCCGATCAGGGCGGCGGCCGCCGCGACGGCGGTCACCAGGGCGAGGCGGCCCTTGAGGAAGCCCTTCCGCGCGTGGCTCACGGGGGCCTCGGCGGCGGGCTGCGGGGTGGTGGTCCAGTCGGCGTAGGCGTAAGGACCCTGGTCTTCGGTGCTTCGCTGCTGGTCGCTCATGCCCTCCAAGCTCCGCCCGTCCGATGAGAGCCGGATGAGAGCGGGATCAGAGGCGGCCGAGAAGCCCGTTGACTTCTCATAAAGCCTGCTCAGCCCGGGTCAGGCGCCGGTGGGGCCCCCGCAGCCGCAGGAACGGCGGATGACCAGCCGGGACGGGAAGGTCCGCACCCGCTCGGTCTCCGAACCCGGCACCATCAGCGACTCGTCCAGCACCAGGTCCACCGCGGCCCGGGCCATCGCGTCCCGGTCGGAGGCGACGGTGGTCAGCGGCGGGTCGGCCAGGGCGGCCTCGGGGATGTCGTCGAAGCCGGCCACCGCCAGGTCCTCCGGCACCCGCAGGCCGACCTCGCGGGCGGCCCGCAGCACGCCGATCGCCTGGTCGTCGGTGGAGCAGAAGATCGCGGTCGGACGCTCCGGCGAGCGGAGCAGCTCGACGGCCACCTCGTACGCGCCGTAGCGGTGGAACGGGGCGTCCACCAGGTTGGGCTCGACCGGCAGCTCGTGGGCCCGCATGGCCCGCTCCCAGCCCTCGACGTGGTCGATGACCGGGTCGCCGGGGGCGGGGGACTCGACCGGGCCGCCGAAGCAGACCACGGAGGCGTGCCCGTGCTCCTCCAGCAGGTGGCGGACGGCCGCCTCGGCGCCGCCGACGTCGTCGGTGGTGACGGCCACGTCGTCGATCGCCTCGGGGCGGCGGTGCAGCAGCACCACCTTGGCGCCCTCCATCGCGGCGAACTCCTCGGCGGCCCGCTGCGAGGGGCCCTGGCTGACCAGGATCAGGCCGGAGACCCGCATGCCGAGGAAGGCGCGGACGTAGTGCACCTCGCGGTCGTCCACGTAGTCGGAGTTGCCGATCAGCACCAGCTTGCCGCGCTCGGAGGCGGCGCGTTCCACCGCGTGCGCCATCTCGGCGAAGAAGGGCTGGCGGGCGTCGGGGACGACCATGCCGATCAGGTTGGTGCGCCGGGAGGCCATCGCCTGGGCGACGCTGTTCGGCCGGTAGCCGAGCTGCTCGATCGCCGCGAGCACCTTCTCCTTGGTCGCGGGCGCGACCGGGCGCGGCCCGTTGTTGATGACGTAGGAGACGACCGCGGTCGAAGTCCCAGCCAGTCGGGCTACATCGTCGCGCGTCACCTTGGCCACGGGGGGAGTCTACGCGGGTGGCTCGCGGTCGGAAGGGGGGATACCCGCCGTCCGGCCGACCGGCCCCGGACGAGCCGGGGCACAGTCGGACAGATCGGACGCGCGGTCGCTCGGTCCGGCGGGAATCCGACGGGCCGTCAGGCGTCCTGGGTGGTCCGCTCGGCCGCCCGCTCGCCCTTGTCCGGGACGACGAAGCGGTAGCCGACGTTGCGCACGGTGCCGATCAGCTGCTCGTGCTCGACGCCGAGCTTGGCCCGCAGCCGCCGCACGTGCACGTCCACCGTCCGGGTGCCGCCGAAGTAGTCGTAGCCCCAGACCTCCTGGAGCAGCTGGGCCCGGGTGAAGACCCGGCCCGGGTGCTGCGCCAGGTACTTGAGGAGCTCGAACTCCTTGAAGGTGAGGTCCAGCACCCGGCCCTTGAGCTTGGCCGAGTAGGTGGCCTCGTCCACCGAGAGGTCGCCGTTGCGGATCTCCATCGGGCTGTCGTCGACGGCCACCTGGAGGCGGCCCATGGCGAGCCGGAGCCGGGCCTCGACCTCGGCCGGGCCGGCCGTGTCCAGCAGCACGTCGTCGATGCCCCACTCGGCGGTGACGGCGGCCAGGCCGCCCTCGGTGACCACCAGGATCAGCGGGCAGCCGATGCCGGTGGAGCGCAGCAGCTGGCACAGGCTGCGGATCTGCGGCAGGTCGCGCCGGCCGTCGACCAGGATCACGTCGGCCGAGGGGGTGTCCACCAGGGCGGAGCCCTCGGCGGGGGCGACGCGGACGTTGTGCAGCAGGAGTCCGAGGGCGGGCAGCACCTCGGCGGAGGGCTGCAGGGCGTTGGTGAGGAGCAGGAGTGAACTCATACCCGGTGGTCCCCTTTCCGGGTCGTCGCGGACGTGGCCGGCGGTCCTGACGGAGCGTCGGCCACGGAGCAGGTGGGGGTGGGGACGTCCGAGGGGCGAGACACGACCGGTTCGGGGGTGAACAGTGCGGGCAGGGGCGCACGCGCGGGGTCCCGCAACCCCTGGTGCTCCGTCACTGCCCTGCTCATCCGCGAACCTTCCGGTCTGCTCCCGCCGCACACCGCCCGTCCGCGCCCCGCACGTCCTTGTGCGGTTTGGGCCGGGCGGCCCCCCGGGACGGCCGGCGCGGGTGGGGCGCCGGCCTCCGGAGGCCATCCGTACGTGACGTCCTGAAAGCACAAAAGGACCCGGGGGCGACTCTGCCCAGGTCCCTCTCTGCGCACGAGAATAGCCGACCACCCCTCGCCGGGGGAGGGGCGCGCGACGATGCCTGGGCCACACCGGGGCCGTTCGGGCGTGACCCGGGGGCGCTCCGCGCCGTTCTCCCGGTGCCGCGCGCGCCGTGCGCGAGCAGCGGCATTGCGGCATCCGGGGCGGGCCGGTCCATCATGGGAGCCGCACCGGCCGCACCGTACGTGTACACCTTTGGCGTGGGTGCCCCGGCAGCAGGGCCGGGGTGCCGCACCGGGCGGGGACGTAGGAGGAGGACAGCCATGACGGCGACCGCGGACCACACTTCCACCCCGCGGGTGACGGACCCGGGGGCCGCCCGGGTGACCGTGCGGTACTGGGCGGCGGCCAAGGCCGCGGCCGGGCTGGCGGAGGAGGAGGTGCCCGCGGCCACCCTCGCCGAGGCCCTCTCGGCCGTCCGTGGGCGCCACCCCGGCAACGCCCGCCTGCACCAGGTGCTGGCGCACTGCTCCTACCTGGTCGACGGCGAGCAGGTCGGCAACCGCGACCACGCCACCGTCGACCTCCCGCCCGGCGCCACCGTCGAGGCCCTCCCGCCCTTCGCCGGCGGCTGACGGGCTGCGCCCCGAGCTGCCCGCAGGGCGGTCAGGGGCGCGAGGAACTGCGCGCAGGGGAACGGCACCACGTGCAACTGGCTCTCGTGCCCCGATCTGGCGGTGGTCCGCCTTCCGTACCCGCGCAGTTCCTCGCGCCCCTGGGTCGCTGCCCTGCCGGATCTCATCCCCAATCTCAGGAGCACCACATGACCCTCACCGCAGATCCCGTCCGTCGGAGCGGGACGCCGATCGTCGAGCCGGGCCTGCCGGTGGCCGGGCTGACGGCCGGGCTCTGTGCTGTGCTGGCGGCGGCCTCGCTGGCCGGCGGGCGATGGGGGCTGGCGGCAGCGCTGACGGTGGCTCAGGGGCTGACCGCGGTGGGGTGGTTCAGGCTGCACGGGATGTGGCCGGCCCGGCAGGGGATCGCGGCGGTGGCGCTGGCGGGCGTGGTGGCGGACCTCGCGGTGCTGGGTGCCGGGGCGGTGGGGCTGCTGGGCGCGCTCGGGACGTACCTGGTCGCGGTGCTGGTCTGGCAGACCTTCCGGCCGTCCGATCCGGCCGAGCGGTTCTACGCCCTGACGGTGCTGGCCTCCGGCGTGGTGCTGGCCGGGCTGGAGGCCTCGCTGCTGCTGGGCGGCCACACCCCGGCCGCGCTGCTGGCGGTGGCGGTCGCGGTGCTGCTGGCCGCCACCCCGGCCCCGGCGGCGGTGGCCGTCGCGGCGGCGCTGCTGCTCGGCGCCACCGCCGGGGTGCTGGCGGGCGGTCCGCCGGTGCAGGCGGTGCTGGTGACGGTCGGCGCCCTGGTCGGGCGGCGGGTGGCCTCGTACGATTTCCCGTCGAGGTTCGTGCACTTCACCGCCGGGGTGGTGCTGCCGGTGGCGGTGGCCGCCCCGCTGGCCTGGATCGGGTCCGCGCTCCCGCTCTGACGTCCGCCTGTCGAGACGCGGTGTCCATGACGATCGCCGCCGCGGCCTCCGGGTGCCCCGCCGGGCGGCCCGGGCCGTGCCGCTGAGCGGCGCAGTCCGGCGGAATCCCGGAATGTGAGCGGATTCGTCTCAGCATTCGACATGCTGATGACAGCGGCCGTTTCGGTTCCCTAGCATCGTCGGCATGAAGCGACAGGCGGACCTCACGAAGCGGCGGGCGGTAGACCTGTGCCGCGTGTCCGCCTGCCTGTGTCGAATGCGCTGACCGGGCGGTTCTGACCGGTACGTCCGGCCCCGTCCACCCCGCCGAGCACCTCTGGCCTGGTATTTCCTGCCGTGGCCGACTCGGCCTCCCGATCTCTTGCCCCATCCCGGCTGCACCCACCCGTGTCTCGTCATACGAGACGACGTTCGGTACGGGCTGCCGCCGGGCGCTGCCCGCACACACCTTCCGCAGTACCGCCCCCGGATGGAGACACCACCATGAGCCGCAGTGACGTCCTGGTCGACGCCGACTGGGTCGAGGCCAACCTCGACAACCCGAAGGTCGTCGTCGTCGAGGTCGACGAGGACACCGCCGCGTACGACCTGAACCACATCCGCAACGCCGTCCGGATCGACTGGAAGCAGGACCTGCAGGACCCGGTCCGCCGCGACTTCGTCGACCAGGCCGGCTTCGAGGCGCTGCTCTCCAAGAAGGGCATCGGCAACGACGACATCGTGGTGCTCTACGGCGGCAACAACAACTGGTTCGCCTCGTACGCCTACTGGTACTTCAAGCTCTACGGCCACGGCGACGTCCGCCTGCTGGACGGCGGCCGCAAGAAGTGGGAGCTGGACGCCCGCGAGCTGGTCGCCGAGGTGCCCGAGCGCGCCGCGACCGAGTACAAGGCCCAGGAGCAGGACAAGTCCATCCGCGCCTTCCGCGACGACGTGGTGAACGCGATCGGCACCCTCAACCTGGTCGACGTCCGCTCGCCCGACGAGTTCGCCGGCCGCCTGCTCGCCCCGGCCCACCTGCCGCAGGAGCAGTCGCAGCGCCCGGGCCACGTCCCGTCCGCCCGCAACATCCCGTGGGCCAAGAACGCCAACGACGACGGCACCTTCAAGTCGGACGACGAGCTCGCGGCGCTCTACACCGCCGAGGGCGTCGACCTGGCGAAGGACACCATCGCCTACTGCCGCATCGGCGAGCGCTCCGCGCTCACCTGGTTCGTGCTGCACGAGCTGCTCGGCCAGACCAACGTCAAGAACTACGACGGCTCGTGGACCGAGTACGGCAGCCTGGTCGGCGTTCCGATCGAGCTCGGCGACAACTGAGCCTCGGCGCTCGAACCGTAAGGAAGGAAGACAGACATGTGCGGTGCGAAGGCCGGCGGCCCCGACCTGGCAGGAGTTGACGTGGCCAAGGAGACGATCATCCAGGGTTCCGTGACCCGCGACGGCGAGCCCGTCAACGGTTACGTCCGCCTCCTCGACGAGGGCGGCGAGTTCACGGCCGAGGTGCCCACCTCGGCGACCGGGCAGTTCCGCTTCTTCGCCCGTCCGGGCAAGTGGACGCTGCGCGCGCTGGTCCCGGGCGCGACCGTGGACCGCGTCGTGGTCGCCTCCCAGGGCGCCCAGACCGAGGTCGCGATCGCGGTCTGAGGACCCGTCACGACCACGGCGCCACCCGTGGCAGACGGCGGCCCCGTCACCCCCGCGCAGGGGGAGGCGGGGCCGTCCGCGTGCCGGGCGTCGGTTCCCGCACCCCGTAGGGTGGTTGCCCCGCGACCTACCCGCCGGTTCTCATTGGAGGGGAGAGAACCGGGGGACACGGGGGAGTGCGATGACGGGGGCAAGGGTGGCGCCGTTGGCCGGGGACGACCCGGTCCGGCTGGGGCCGTACCGGCTGCTCGGGCGGCTGGGTGCGGGCGGCATGGGCCGGGTCTACCTGGCCCGCGAGGACGGGCCGGACGGCAGGCTGGCGGCCGTCAAGACGCTGCTGCCGGAGGGCAGCCGCGACGAGGTGGACCGGCACCGGTTCGCCCGCGAGGCCAGGCTGGCCCAGCGGGTGGAGAGCGAGCACACCGTCCGGGTGCGCGGCGCCGATCCGGACGGCGACCCGCCGTGGCTGGCCCTCGACTACGTACCGGCGCCCTCGCTCGGCGAACTGGTCCGCACCGCCGGGCGGCTGCCCGGCTCCGCCGTCCGCTGGCTGGCCGCCGGGACGGCCGAGGCGCTGATGGTGCTGCACGCGCACCGCATCGTGCACCGCGACGTGAAGCCCTCCAACATCCTGCTGCCGCTGGACGGCCCCCGGCTGATCGACTTCGGCATCTCGCACGCCGCCGACCTCACCCGTACCGGCCTCACCCTCGGCACCCTCACCTTCACCTCGCCCGAACAGGCCCGGGGCGAACGCTCGGAGGCCGCCTCCGACGTCTACTCGCTCGGCGCCACGCTCTTCCACCTCGCGGTCGGCCGCCCTCCGTACCCGGACCACCACGACACGCTCCAGCTGCTCGCCCTGGTGCAGCACAACCGGCTCGACCTGACCGGCCTCCCCAAGGAACTGACCCCGCTGGTCCGCCCCTGCCTGGCCGCCGCACCCGGCGACCGGCCCACCCCCGCAGAGCTGCACGCCGCCTTCCTCGCCTCGCTGGACGGCCTCCCGGTCTCCTCCAGCGGCAGCCGCTGGCTCCCACCGCGCTGGACCGCCCTGATCGACGCGTACGAGCGGCGCGGCCGCGAGCTGGAGCTCGCCCACCCGTCCGGCGGCGAGTCGGCACCCACCAGGCTCGGACGGGTCCGGCGCCCCGGGTACGTCCCGGCTCCGCCGACACCCGCAGTGCCGACGCCTGAGCCGGCGCCGGCTCTGCCCGCCACACCGCCACCCGCCCCTGCGGCACCCGTCGGGCCGTCACCTGCCGGGCCGTCACCTGCCGCGCCGAGCCCGGATATTCGGCCGCAGTCCGCTGCCCGACCGCCCGCGGCGGCCCAGGGGCCCTCGGTGCCGCCGCCCGTCACCACCCTCCCGCTCCGACGGCCGTCCGTCCCGCCGCAGTCTCCCGTCCCGTCCCAGTTCCCGCCGCCGTCCTGGCCGGCACCGACACCCGCACCCGCACCGGTGCCCGCGGCACCCGGGCCGGACAGCCGCCCGCCGCAGCGGCCCGAGCGGCCCGAGCGGCCGCGCGCCCGCTGGTGGCCCGTCCTGCTGGCCGGGGTGCTGGTGTTCGTGATCGCCGCCGGTGCCGTCCTGCTGCGTCCGTGGCAGTGGGGCGAGGGCGGCGGGGCGGGCGACACCCCCGGGGCCCACGGCACCACGCCGCCCGTCTCCGCGCCGGCCACCCCGCCCACCGACGACCCGGGGCTGATCGCCAACCTGGCCTTCCAGGGCGTCGCGGCCGGCGAGTGCCTGAGCACCCACCGGCTGCCGGGCGGCACCTGGTCCACCCCGTTCCCGGAGGAGGTGCCGTGCGGTTCGGCCGAGGCGCGCCTCAAGGTCCTCGCGGCCCTCCCGGGCACCAGCGCCAAGGGCTGTCCGGACGGCGCGGGCCGGGGCTCCTGGGTGCACGCGGCGCCGATGGCCGAGACCACGCTCTGCCTGGAGCGCCAGTACCGGGAGGGCGAGTGTTTCCCGGTGAAGGGCACGGACGGGGATCCGCAGCTGCGGGCGGAGGACCTGCTCGGCAGTTGGCCGTGCGACGGGGCGCCCGCCGGGGCCCAGGGCTACGACGGCGCGCTGCGGATCACCGCCGTGCACCCGGGCCCGGTGCCGGACGGCGGCTGCCGCCGCGGCACGGACGACCAGGCCGTCTACCGCCAGTTGGAGGTGAACGGCGGCACCGTCCTGTGCACCACCCGGGTCTGACCCCGGCGGCCTTGCCGACGGCCGTACGGTGGAGGGGTGAGGCAACGCCGGAGGCACTTCTGGTACTTCGTCATGATGGGCGTCTGCCTGGGGACGTTCGTCCTGGCCTGGGGCGTGGTGCGCCTGTGGTCCGTGCCGGCCGCGATCGGCATGTGCGTGTTCGCCGCGGTGATCCCGCCGGTGGCCGCGGTCTTCGCCAACAAGCGCGACCCCGAGGACGACTGGTGGAACGACCCGCGCTGGGACGACCCCAAGTGGGACGATCCCGGCCACGACCGGGACCACCCCGACCACGAGGACGGTCAGTAGGGAGGACGGTCAGTAGACCAGCGCCTGGACGTCCTCGGCCATGACCTCCTGCACGAAGACCTGCGCCCCGGCGATCCGGGCGCCCTCGATCAGGTCCTTCTCCTCGATGCCCCGACGCGCCGCGCACTGGGTGCAGAGGGTGACCTGACCGCCCGCCAGCACCGACTCCAACAAGTCCGGCAGCGGTGCGGCGTGCGGGAGCTCGAACTCGGCAGCCCTCCCCGGCAGCACGAACCAGGAGGCCTCGCCGGTCAGCCAGAGCGAGACCTCGACGCCGCTGGCGACGGCGACCGCCGCCACCGTGAAGGCCTGCGAGCAGCGCTCCGGAGCCTCGGGACCGGCGGTGACCTTGATGACCAGCTTCTTCGGCATGCTGACACCCTATAAGTCGGTTCGGGCCAGGTGGCGGGGCTCACCGAGATCCCCGCACAACGGGCCGATAGACTCGTGGCCGTCCTGTTCAGTCTCCGCAACGCCGCAACTGGGAGCGCCTCGTGTCCGGTCTGGAATACTTCTTCGACGGCCTGCTCGTCCTGATGGCCGTCCTGATCACCTGGTTCGCCATCTTCTCCGTCATGAAGCTCTACCAGGGCCAGCGCTGACCACTGCCGTACGGTTGAGGCACCACACCGACGACAGCGACCAGGAACATGATCGAGATCCCTTCTGACCTCCACCCGGACGTCGTTTCGCTGGCCTTCCTCCTCGGCACCTGGGAGGGCGCGGGCGTCTACGCCCCTCTGCCCAATGAGGAGGGCCCCGGCACGGAGAAGTGCAACTTCGGCCAGGAGATCGTGTTCCGGCACGACGGCCGGGCCTTCCTCGAGTTCCGCTCCCGCAGCTGGGAGCTGGACGCCGAAGGCGAGAAGATCCGCCCGCTCGAGACCGAGCACGCCTTCTGGCGGGTCACCACCAACCAGCACGGCACCAGCGGCGAGCGCGAGATCGAGGTGTCCTCGGTCCGCGACGACGGCACCGTGGAGATCTGGTACGGCAAGCTGCACGACGGCAAGCCGCAGATCGACCTGGCCACCGACGCGGTCGCCCGGATCAGCGACGAGGTCCGCTACTCCGGCGGCAAGCGCCTGTACGGGCTGGTCAACGGCGAGGACCTGGCCTGGGTCGGCGAGAAGTCCGCGCCCGAGGTGCCGCTGCGCCCGTACATGTCGGCGCAGCTCAAGAAGGTGCTCAACCCGGCGAAGCTGATCCAGGACATCGCGGACCTGCCGGACGACGGCATCGCGTTCTTCCGCTGAGCCGTCCGGCTGCAAGCCCGACGAGGTAGGGACCGGCCCGTCGGCCGGTCCCTACACTTGTCGCCACGACCTCGACGAGACCCAGGGCAGGCACCGTGGCGGACACCGAGACCCCCTCCGACTGGAAGGCCGACCTGCGCGAGCGCGGGTACCGGCTCACTCCGCAGCGCCAGCTGGTGCTGGAGGCGGTCGACCGGCTGGACCACGCGACCCCGGACGACATCCTGCACGAGGTCCGCAAGACCGCCAGCGGCATCAACATCTCCACCGTCTACCGGACCCTGGAGCTGCTGGAGGAGCTGCGCCTGGTCTCGCACGCGCACCTCGGCCACGGCGCCCCGAGTTACCACCTGGCGGGCCGTCACCACCACCTCCACCTGGTCTGCCGGGACTGCGACTCGGTCATCGAGACCGACACCGCGATCGCCGCGCCGCTGGTGGAGAGCCTGAAGGCGGCGCACGGCTTCGACACCGACCTCAAGCACTTCGCCATCTTCGGCCGCTGCGCCGACTGCACCGCCAAACTCGAACGGGAGCAGTCGTAAGCTTGCGGGCATGAAGAGTCCGCTGCTTGCCCTGCCCGGTGCCGTCCCCGCCGAAGGAGCCGACGAGGGGGTGGCCGCGCACTACGGCGACCTCTTCCGCGAGCAGCGCGAACTGGCCGCCGGGCGCGGCTTCGTGGACCTCTCGCACCGGGGCGTGGTCACCGTCACCGGTGCCGACCGGCTCTCCTGGCTGCACCTGCTGCTCACCCAGCACGTCTCGGCGCTCCCGGCCCAGCAGGCCACCGAGGCGCTGATCCTCTCCCCGAACGGGCACGTCGAGCACGCGCTCTACCTGGTGGACGACGGCGAGACCACCTGGGCGCACGTGGAGCCGGGCACCCAGGAGGCGCTGATCGCCTACCTGGAGAGCATGAAGTTCTTCTACCGGGTCGAGGTCGCCGACCGCACCGGCGAGCTCGCCGTGGTGCACCTGCCGGCCGGTTCGGCCGCCTCCGCCGAGGGCGCCCTCGCGGTGCGCGAACTCCCCTACGGGCGGGACCTGTTCGTGCCGCGCGCCGAGCTGGAGTCGCTGGCGGCGGGCTACGGCCCGGCGGCCGGGGTCTGGGCGTACGAGGCGCTGCGGATCGAGGGGCACCGGCCCCGGCTGGGCTTCGAGACCGACCACCGGACCATCCCGCACGAGGTGGACTGGCTGACCAGCGCCGTGCACCTGCAGAAGGGCTGCTACCGGGGCCAGGAGACGGTCGCCCGGGTGCACAACCTCGGCCGCCCGCCGCGCCGGCTGGTCTTCCTGCACCTGGACGGCACCGAGGAGAAGCTCCCCGCGCACGGCGCCGAGGTGCTGCGGCCCGGCCAGGACCGCCCGGTCGGCTTCGTCACCTCCTCGGCCCGCCACCACGAGCTGGGCCCGATCGCGCTGGCCCTGGTGAAGCGGAACGTGCCGGTGGAGGAGGTGCTGCTCGCGGACGGCGTCCCGGGCAGCCAGGACGTGATCGTCCCCGCCTGACCGTCCCTCAGATCTCCAGCAGCACGGTGAACGGCCCGTCGTTCACCAGGCTGACCTTCATGTCCGCGCCGAACCGCCCGGTGGCCACGGTGGCCCCCAGCGCCCGGAGCTCGGCCACCACGGCGTCCACCAGCGGCTCGGCCTTCGGGCCGGGCGCGGCGGCGTTCCAGGTGGGGCGGCGGCCCTTGCGGGCGTCGCCGTAGAGCGTGAACTGGCTGATGACCAGCAGCGGCGCGTCGATGTCCGAGCAACTCTCCTCGGTGTCCCCGTGGGAGAACAGCCGCAGCGTCCAGAGCTTGCGGGCCAGTTGGGCCGCCTTCTCCGGGGTGTCCTCGTGCGTCACGCCGACCAGGACGCAGAGCCCCGGGCCCTCGATCGCGCCGACCGTCTCGCCGTCCACCGTCACGGCCGCCTCGGCGGCCCGCTGCACCACTGCTCGCATGCGGCACATTCTGCCCCAGGCGTCACAGCGCGCCCCCGGCGCGTGGACAGGCCCCGCACGCCGGGGGCGCGCGGAGCCCGGCGGACGAGCCCCCGCGCGGCCTGCGGATTGTCCTCGTCGTATCAGCCACCCCCCTTCGCCAGGGGGCCGTTCGGGGGTACGGGCGGTGCGAGGGACGGCTGCGGATGGCACGCTGTGGACGGCGCGCGGGCGGCCCCTGTTCGGAGGTTTCGAACGCACGCATCCCTCGCACGGGTGGTCTCCTCCTCCGCCGGGAACCCTCGGCACCGGGCGGTCGTGCACGGGGTGACGGGGCGTCAGGGGGAGGTACGGTGACCGGAACAGCGGCAGGTGGTTGGTTGATGGACGCGAGCAGCACGGCCCACGACGAGCAGGCGTACGGGCTCACCGGCCTGGGGCTGGAGCGGCTGCGGCTGATCCGCCGGGACGCCCAGGACCAGGAGGCCGACCTCTCCTACCTGCGCCGGCTGCTGCACGGGCGCCTGGACATCCTGCGGGCCGAGCTGGAGCGCCGCCGGCTGGCCACCGACCGCCCGGAGGCGGACGACCTGCTCGGCCGGCTGCCGTCGATCCTGGCCGACGCCCCGTCAGGGGTGCGCCGGCCCGCCCGGCACCTGCGGATGGGCCCGCCGCGCGGCGAGCGCTACCAGCGGGAGGCGGACGCCCTGATGGGCGACGTCCAGCTGGCCGACCTCGGGGCGCACGGCACCGAGGAGCTGCTGGCCGCGGTGGAGCGGCTGACCGTGCACGAGCGGGAGGTCTCCGGACGCCGCCAGGCGCTCCAGCGGCGGGCCGACGACTGCAGCGCGGAGATCACCCGCCGGTACCGGGAGGGCGAGGCCCGGGTGGACGACCTGCTGGCCGGGGGCTGACCGGAGGCCGACCGGGGCGACCCGACCCGGGCGGCCGCGTGCACGTGCGGCCGCGTGCACGTGCGGCGGGCACCCGGCTGGGGCACGGTGGGTTGGTCGGGGGACCGTCCACGGACTCGCCGTCCGCAGAGCAGGGAGCCAGCCATGACCGACCACGTCTACCGGGTCACCGAGATCGTCGGATCCTCCACCGAGAGCGTGGACGCCGCCATCCGCAACGGCGTCGGCCGCGCCGCCCGCACCCTGCGCAACCTCGACTGGTTCGAGGTGACGCAGATCCGGGGCCACCTCGCCGACGGGGAGGTGGCGCACTTCCAGGTCGGCCTGAAGGTCGGCTTCCGCCTCGACGACGAGGACTGAGGGCTGACGGGAGGTCAGCTCCTCGGCTCCCGGGCCGGCAGCACCAGCGGCGCGCCGGTCCCGGGGTGGGGGAGGACCTCCACGGGGTGGCCGTAGACCTCGCTGAGCAGCCCCGCGGAGAGCACCTCGGCCACCGGCCCGTCGGCCGCCGGAAGGCCCCGGGCGAGCAGGGTGATCCGGTCCGCGTAGGCGGCGGCCAGCGAGAGGTCGTGCAGCACGACCACCACCGCGTCCCCGGCGGCGGCCCGCTCCCTGGCCACCCGGAGCACCAGCTCCTGGTGGCGCAGGTCGAGCGCCGCCGTCGGCTCGTCCAGCAGCAGCACGGCGGCCCGCTGGGCCAGCACCCGGGCCAGCGCCACCCGGGCCCGCTCGCCGCCGGAGAGCGCGGTGAACGGCCGCTCGGCGAAGGCGGTGGACTCGGTGGCGGCCAGCGCCTCGGCCACCGCCGCCTCGTCCTGCGCCTCGGCCGCCGTCCCGGCCCACGGGGCGCGGCCCATCCGGACCACCTCCCCGGCCGTGAACGGGAAGGTGAGGGCCGAGGACTGCGGCAGCAGCGCACGGTGCAGGGCGAGTTCGGCCGGCCGGTAGGAGCCGAGCGGGCGGCCCAGCAGCCGCACCTCGCCGGCCGTCGGGGCGTTGTCCCCGGCCAGCACCGAGAGCAGGGTGGACTTGCCCGCCCCGTTCGGGCCGAGCAGCGCCAGCACCTCCCCGGCGCGCACCACCAGGTCCACCCCGCCCAGGAGTTCGCGTCCGCCGAGGCTCAGTCGCAGCCCCTCGGTGACGAGCACCTCGGTGCCCGGTGCGGGGCGCTCCGGCACCTGCCGCCGTGGCCGCCTCATGCCCAACCTCCCTGCTTGGTACGGGTCCTGCGGAGCAGCCAGAAGAAGAACGGGCTCCCGATCAGCGCGGTGAGCACCCCGAGCGGCAGCTCGGCGGGCTGGGCCAGGGTGCGCGCGGCCAGGTCGCCGAGCAGCAGCACCAGGGCGCCGGCCAGGGCGCTGCCGGGCAGCAGGAAGCGGTGGCCGGGGCCGGCCAGCATCCGCAGCAGGTGCGGGACGACCAGGCCGACGAAGCCGATCACGCCGCTGACCGAGACGGCGGCGGCGGTCAGCAGCGCGACCACGGTGATCAGCACCAGGCGCATCCGCTCCACGTCCACGCCGAGGTGCCGGGCCGGGCGCTCGCCGAGCGCCAGCAGGTCCAACTTCCGTGCGTACAGCGGCGCGACGGCCAGCCCGAGCAGGGCGAAGGGGAGCACGGCGAGCACCTTGCCCCAGGTCGCCTGGGCCAGTGAGCCGAGCTGCCAGAAGGTCACCTGGCTGATCGCGGCGGAGTCGGCGGTGAACAGGAAGAGGCCGATCAGCGCACCGCAGAAGGCGTTCACCGCGACGCCGGTGAGCACCAGGGTGACCACCTCGGTCCGGCCGCCGGAGCGGGAGAGGGCGTAGACCGCGAAGACGGTGGCCAGGCCGGCTCCGAAGGCGAAGACGGTGACGGTCCAGCCGCCCAGCGCGTCCAGGCCGAGCACGATGCAGGCCACCGCGCCGACCGCGCCGCCGGAGGAGACCCCGATCACGCCGGGCTCGGCCAGCGGATTGCCGAAGACGCCCTGCATCAGCGCGCCGGCGCAGCCCAGGGAGGCACCGACCAGCAGGGCCAGCACCACCCGGGGGAAGCGCACGTTCCACAGCACCGACTCGGGGACCCGCTCCAGGGCGTGGCCGCCGAGGCCCAGGCGGTGCGCGACGGAGGCCAGCACGTCGCCCAGCGGCACCTGGTAGGCGCCGGTCCCGGCGGCCAGCAGGGCGGCGAGCAGCAGGGCGAGGGCCAGGCCGGCGGTGAGCAGGGTGGAGCGGTCCGGGCGCCGGGCCTTCGAGGGGGCGGTGGCGGCCGCGAGCGGGCGGTCCTGAAGGGCGGTCACTTCCCGGCCCCGTAGAGCTGGGAGGCGATCGAGGTCAGCACCCCGGGGGTGCGGGGGCCGTAGCTGAGCAGTTCGCCGTCCGGGATCGAGACCACCCGGCGGTCCAGCCCGGCCGGGGTCTGGGCCACGCCGGGGAGCTTGAGCAGCCCGTCCACGCCGCCGACCGACTCCAGGCCCTTGCCCATCACCAGGACGGCGTCCGGGGCGGCCTTGACCAGGGCCTCGCCGGTGAGCGGCGTGAAGTCGCCGGTCAGCCCGGCGGCGGTGCCCGCGTCGCTGCCGCCGACGGCCTCGATCAGCGAGACGGCGCCGGAGTCCGGACCGCCGAGCAGGAAGACCGAGGCGCTGCCGCGCAGGTAGAGGAAGGCCACCTTGGGGTGCTTGCCGTCGGCCTTGATCCCGGCCCGGACCTCGGCGGTGCGGGCGGCCGTGCGCTCCGTCAACTGCCGTCCGGCGTCCGGGACCCCGAGGGCGGCGGCCACCTTGGCGATCCGCAGGTCCACGTCGGAGAGCCGCTTGGCGTCGTCCAGCACCACCAGCGGCACCCCGGCGGCCCGGATCTGGGCCACCGCCTCGGCGGGGCCGGTGGAGCGGTCGGCCAGCACCAGGGTGGGGCGCAGCGAGAGCACGCCCTCGGCCGAGACGTCGTGGGCCTGGGTGATCACGGGCAGGGCGGCGGCCTGCTCGAAGGTGGTGGAGACGTCCCGGGCCACCACCTTGGAGCCCAGGCCTAGGGAGAAGACCAGTTCGGCCAGGCTGCCGTTGAGCGGCACGATCCGCTCGGCGCTGGTGACGGTGACCTGGCGGCCGTCGGCCGAGTCGACCGTGACCGGCAGGGTCGGAGCGGGGGTGGCGGCCAGCGGCTCGACCCGGTCCGGGGCGGCGGCCGCGGCGGACGTGGGGGTGGGCGTCCCGGCGCCGGCGGCGCCGCAGCCGACGGCGGTCGCGAGCAGCAGGGCGAGGCCCAGCGCGCGGGCGCGGATTCGGTGGTTCGCCGTCAACTGCTGCTCCTCGTAGGGGTGCTGGGCACCTCCGGGCGCTTGAACGCGGGGTGGACCCGGGGTGACTCTTGACGCATATATTAGGTTAGCCTTACCTCAGATAAGCAAGGGGGGGTTCCCTCGGAACCCGCCGTGCCTTGCCGCACCCCGCCGACCTGGAGCGCTCCGCCATGCCCTTCTCGTCCCGCCTGCGCCGCCTCGCCGCGACCCTCGCCGCGACCCTGGTCGCGGCGCTCGCCGCCCTGCTGACCCTGGCGGTGCCGACGGCCTCCGCCGCCCCCGGCACGGTCTCCGGCGGACGGCTCGACTGGGGCATCAAGCACTCCTTCCTCAGCTACGTCACCGGCCCGATCGCCAAGGGCAGTTGGAGCCTGACCGGCGGCGCCGCCACGGTCGGCGGGGACACCTTCCGGTTCCACTCGGCCACCGGGACGTACGACCCGGAGAGCGGTGCACTCACCGCCGCGCTCTCCGGCGGGGTCACCTTCAAGGGCCACGAGACCAACGGCACCTTCGCCCTCGACATGAAGCTGAGCCGGTTCACCGTGAAGGCCGGCTCCGGCAGCGGCGGGCTCTACGCGGACGTGGTCAGCAAGGCCAAGGACACCGGCACGGTGAGCAGCGCGAGTCAGGTGAAGCTGGCCGAGCTCGGACTCGGCGGGATCGACCTGCGCGGCCAGGGCGGCACGATCACCCTGTCCAAGGTGCCCGCCACGCTCACCGGCTCCGGGGCCACCGCCTTCGGCAACTTCTACCCGGCCGGGACGGAGCTCGACCCGCTGACCCTCTCGGTCAACGTCAAGGCGGCCGCCGCGCCCACCCCGAGCGCGACCCCGACGCCGAGCGCCACGGCCAAGCCCGCCGACACCCCGGCGGCCACCACCGCCCCGTCCGAGAGCGCCACCGCGGCACCTGCCTCGACCCGCACCGAGTTCGCCAACGGCGCGCTGGACTGGGGCGTGCGGCGCACCTTCCGGGACTACGTCACCGGCACCATCGCCAAGGGCGGCTGGCAGCTGGACGGCGGTGCGGCCGACGGCGGCGCCTACTTCCGCTGGACCCCGGCGAAGGGCTCGTACGACCCGGCCACCGGAGAACTGGCCGCCGCCTTCACCGGCACGGTCCGCTTCCGGGGCATGGAGAGCGGCGGCGCGTACGGCCTCGACCTGGCGCTGACCGCCCCGACCGTGAAGGTCGCGGGCGGAAAGGGCACGCTGGCCGCCGACGTCTCCGGCAGGACCGCCAACGGCGAGGCCCAGCAGCTGTCCGGCGTGGTGCTGGCCACCTTCGACGCCGCCGGCCTCAAGCCCGAGGGCGGTCTGCTCAAGGCCGCCGAACTCCCGCTCGCCCTCACCGAGGAGGGCAGCAAGGCCTTCGGCGGGCTCTACCCGGCCGGCACCGCCATGGACCCGCTGGGCTTCGCCGTGGCCCTCGACCCGGCCGCCGCCCTGCCGCCGCTGCCGGACCTCGGCTCCGTCCCGCCCACCGCCCCGGCGAGCCCCTCCACGGGCGCCCCGGCCACCCCCGTGGCCGCTGCCTCGGACTCCTCCTCCGGCTGGGTGCCGTCCGCCGTGATCGGCGGCGTGCTGGTGGCCGGAGCCGCCGTGGGCACCACCCTGCTGGTCCGCCGCCGCCGGGCCGCCTGAACTCCCCTTCCTCTCCCCCCGCTTGAAGGAGCATCACCGTCATGCCCGTCACTCCCACCGCCACCCGTCGCAACCGCACCCCGCTCCCGGCCCTGGCCGCCGCCGCGATAGGCCTCGGCCTGACGGCCGTCGGCGTGCCCAGCCTGGCCTTCGGGGCTCCGGCCAAGGTGGTCTACGACCAGGGCTCGTTCGACTGGGGAGTGAAGAGCAGCTTCCTCAAGTACCTGGAGGGCCCGGCCTCCCAGGGCGGCAAGGTCGAGCTGACCGGCGGCGCGGGCCGGAACGCGGACGGCACGCTGCACTTCGACGGGGCGGGCGAGTACGACCCCACCACCCACGCGCTCTCCGGCACGTTCACCGGCGGGGTCCGGTTCACCGCCCACGGCGGCCAGATGGACATCACCCTGACCGACTTCAAGCTCACCACCAGCGGCACCACCGGCTCGATCACCGCCGACGCCTCCACGGTGGAGCTGGTCGAGGACCCGGCCACCAAGGCGAAGTCGCCCAAGGTGGTCAAGCGCGAGGACGCCCCGCTGGTCACCTTCGCGGTCGGCCGGGACACCACGGCCGGCGTGCCGGCGGCGGCCACCCTGACGGCGGACGGTTCGGCGGTCTTCGGCGGCTTCTACCAGGCGGGCGCCGCGATGGACCCGGTGAAGATCGTGCTCGCCAAGTCCACGCCCACCACCTCGCCCTCGCCCTCCACCAGCCCGTCCTCCTCGCCGTCCGCCTCCGCGTCCCCGTCCGCCTCCGCGTCGCCCTCCGCCTCGGCGTCCCCGTCGGCGTCGGCCTCGCCCTCCGCGTCCGCATCCCCGTCCTCCTCGCCCAGCCCCTCGGCCTCGGCGTCGGCCTCCGCTTCGCCGAGCACCGCTCCGACGGAACTCCCGATCGTGGACGGCCGGTTGGAGTGGGGCGTCAAGGAGTCCTTCCGCAAGTACCTGGCCATGCCGGCCAGCGGCGGCAAGGTGGAGTTCGGCGGCGGCGCGGCCGACTACCGGTTCGGCAAGGGCAGCGGCTCGTACAACACCAAGACCCACGGCGTCACCGCCGGCTTCCAGGGCTCGGTCCGCTTCCTGGCCCACCCCAAGGGCGACGCGTACGAGCTGGACCTGACCATCGCCAACCCGGGTGTGTCGATCGAGCGGGCCGGCGCCTTCCTGACCGCCGACCTCACCTCCAAGGCGACCGACGGCACGACCGCGCAGTGGAAGGGGATGAAGCTGGCCGCACTGGACGTCTCCAAGGCGAGCTTCGCCCCGGTCAACGGTCTGGTGACGCTCGATCAGCTGCCCGCCACCCTGACCAAGGAGGGCGCCACCGCCTTCGCCGGCTTCTACAACGAGGGCGACGCGCTGGACCCGGTCAACGCCGTGCTCTCCTTCGACAAGGACGCCACCCTGCCGACCTCCTCGGCGAAGCCCTCCACCCCGGCCCCCTCGGCCGGTACGGGCGCCGTCAACGGCGGCACCACCACCGGTGGTTCGACCGGCGGCGGTGCGGTGCTGACCAGTGACGGCGGCGGCTCGCTCGGCTCGAACGGCCAGCTGGCCTCGACCGGCATGGACACCCCGGTGGTCCCGCTGGTCGCCACCGCGGCCGGGCTGCTGCTGCTCGGCACCGGCACCACGGTGCTGGTCCGGCGCCGCACCCGCTGACGACATGACGGTGCCCCCGCCGGGAGTCGAACTCCCGGCGGGGGCACCGTCGTACGGTCCCGCTCAGGCGCTGAGCGGGTAGCGCAGGTCGAGGTCGGCGAAGAGCGCGCTGTTCAGGCCGAAGGCCCGCTTGGTCTCCTCGACCACCCGGCGGCGCTCGACCTCGTCCAGCTCCAGGCCGGCGACGTCCAGCTTGGCCCGGTAGTCGCGCTTGAACGCGGCCGGGTTGCCGACCTCGTCGAAGACGTAGAAGTGCACCCCCGCGCCCTTCTTCTCGAAGCCCCAGGTCTTCTCCGCGATGCCGCGGATGATCTGACCGCCCGACAGGTCGCCCAGGTAGCGGGTGTAGTGGTGGGCCAGGTACCCGGCCGGCCACTGCTCCACGAGCTCCTCCAGCCGGGCCGCGTACGCGGCGGTGGCGGGCAGCGCGACCAGCCCGTCCCGCCAGCCGGCGCCGCGCAGGTGGAGCAGGTCGGCCTCCAGGGCGGCGGTGCGGAACAGCGCCGGGTCGATGAACCGACCGACCACCGGGTGCTCGGCCAGCTCGGCCGCCCGGCCCTCCAGGGCCCGGTAGACGAACCAGAGTTGGCCCGACAGCTCGGCGTAGGCGTCCACCCCGAGCCGTCCGTTCAGCAGGTGCCCCATGAAGGCCGAGCCTTCTGCGGCCTCGTGCTCGGCGGCGCTCGCGGTGCGCAGCACGGTGGAGAACGGCGTGGGCTCGGGGTTGGTCATGAGGACCTCCGTGGTGGGGGGAAGACGATCCCGATTCTCTATGGTTAGCCTTACCTAAGTCAACGTGATGCCGACAGCTTGTCGGTAAGAGCGTGGATGAAAAAAGGGACCGGGGCGAGCAGTCAGCTGCTCGCCCCGGTCCCGGGAGTGACGGGGCCTCAGTGGCCGCCGTTCTCCTCGAAGCGCTTGATCGAGGCGTTGATCTCGGCCTCGGCCTCGGTGCGACCGACCCAGTCGGCACCCTGGACCGACTTGCCGGGCTCCAGGTCCTTGTAGACCTCGAAGAAGTGCTGGATCTCCAGGCGGTCGAACTCCGACACGTGCTGGATGTCCTGCAGGTGCGACCAGCGGGGGTCGGTCGCCGGGACGCAGAGCAGCTTGTCGTCGCCGCCGGCCTCGTCGGTCATCTTGAACATGCCGATGGCGCGGCACTTGATCAGGCAACCGGGGAAGGTCGGCTCCTCCAGGATGACCAGCGCGTCCAGCGGGTCGCCGTCGTCCGCGAGGGTGCCCTCGACGTAGCCGTAGTCGGCCGGGTAGCGGGTCGAGGTGAAGAGCATCCGGTCAAGACGGAGGCGACCCGACTCGTGGTCGACCTCGTACTTGTTGCGGGAGCCCTTCGGGATCTCGATCAGGACGTCGAACTCCAACGGTTCCTCCAAGGTAGGGACTGACAGGATCTAGTGTCTCCTACGGCAGGGTGTGCTCAGGAAAGGGGCCCGGTGGTGCAGCGAGGGACGGGGGTGCGGCGTGGCCGCACGGCGGCGGTGGCCGGAGTGCTCGGGGTCGCGCTCACCGCGGGCGGTCTGACGGCGGCCTCCGCCGCGCCGAGCCCCAAGGCGGGCCAGAGCAGCGGACGTCCGTCCGCCCCGGCCTCCGGGGCGTCGGCCACCGGTGCGCCCAGGCCGCCGGCCCCCGCCGGGCCGAAGCTGGCCGCCACCGGCGGCGCCGTGCTCGCCGCGAGCGTCACCGGCGACACCGGGCTGCCCACCACCGCCGGACTCCAGCGCGACCTGGGCGCCCTGGTGCAGGACAAGGCGCTCGGCACCCTCAGCTTCGCCGTCACCGACGGCGTCACCGGTGCCCTGCTCTACGGCGGCAACGAGAACACCGCGGCCACCCCCGCCTCCACCACCAAGCTGCTCACCGCGGTCGCCGCGCTGCACCTCGTCCCCGGCGACACCCGGCTCTCCACCCGGGTCGTGCAGGGCGCCACCCCCGACGAGATCGTGCTGGTCGGCGGCGGTGACCCGACGCTCTCCACCCTGCCGGTGGCCGACGTCCGGGTCGGCGGCATGCCGGTGGACGAGGACACCGCCCCCGCCTCGCTCGCCGACCTCGCCCAGCGGACCGCCGCCGCCCTCAAGTCCGCCGGGGTCACCTCGGTCAAGCTCGGCTTCGACGCCTCGCTCTTCACCGGTCCGATCCGGCACGCCCAGCACGACGCCACCAACATCGCCGACGTCACCCCGCTGATGGTGGACGAGGCCAAGAACGACCCGCGCTCCCAGGAGGAGGCCCCCGTCCGGGTCGCCGAACCCGCGACCAAGGCCACCGAGGCCTTCGCCGCCCTCCTCGGCGGGCTCGGGATCACCGTCCAGGGCAAGCCCGTCGCCAGGACCGCCACGGCCGGCGCGGCCGAACTCGCCGCCGTGAAGTCGCCGACGATCGACCGGTTGGTCGAGCGCTTCCTCACCACCTCCGACAACCTCCTCACCGAGACGATCGCCCGTCAGGTCGCCCTCGCCGCCAAGCAGCCCGCGAGCTTCGAGGGCGCCTCGCTCGCCACCCGGCAGACCCTGGAGTCGCTCGGCGTCCCGATGGCCGGCGTCGTCCTCAACGACGGCAGCGGCCTGCACACCGGCGACCAGCTCTCCCCGCTGGTCCTCGCCAAGGTCCTCGCCCTCGCCTCCTCGCCCGAACACCCCCGGCTGCGCCCGGTGTTGACCGGCCTCCCGATCGCCGGCTTCACCGGCACCATGGCCGGCCGCTTCGCTAAGTCCCCCGAGGGCATCGGCATCGTCCGGGCCAAGACCGGCACCCTGGCCGGCAGCGGCATCTACACCCTGGCCGGCACCGTCATGAACGCCGACGGCCGTCCGCTCACCTTCGCCCTGATGACCCGCACCACCGCTTCGGGCGACGCCGCCCGCGCCGCCATCGACCGCGTCATCGCCCGCCTCGCCGCCTGCGGCTGCCGCTGAGGCACACGGGCTGCGTCCCGCAGGGGCGCGGGGAACTGCGCGAGTACGGAAGGCGGCTCACCTGCACCTGAGGGCACGTCAGCCGGTTGCAGGTGCTGCCGTTCCCCTGCGCGCAGTTCCCCGCGCCCCTGAGGCCCCTGCGGGGCCACCGGGCCGCAAGCGTGTGCCCCGGGCGGGGGTTCCCGTACGGTGAGGGCATGACGAGCGCGAGCGGTGGGGCTGGGATGGTCGACTGGGATCTCGCGGTCGCTACGGCGACCCGGCTGGTGCGGCCCGGCCCGGAGGTGACCCGCGCCGAGGCCCGCGAGGTGGTCTCCGAACTCCGGCGCCACGCGCTGGAAGCGGAGGAGCACGTCCGCGCCTACACCCGGATGGCGTCCTCCAGCCTGCTCGCCGCCGACTCCACCCCCGTGCTGGTGGTCGACCGGCCCGGTTGGGTGCGGGCCAACGTGGCGGGCTTCCGCACCGTCGTGCGCCCGCTGGTCGAGAAGCTCCAGGCCCGCCGCACCGACACCCCGGGCGCCGCCGTGTTCGGCTCGATCGGCGAGAAGGCCACCGGCGTCGAGATCGGCGCGGTGCTGGCCTTCCTCTCCGGGAAGGTGCTCGGCCAGTACGAGACCTTCGCTCCGGCCGAGTACCCGGGCCCGCTGCCGAGCGCCCCGGACAGCCCCGAGGGGATCATGGACTCGCCCCGCGTCGGGCTCCGTCCGCCGTCCCCCGGACGGCTGCTGCTGGTCGCGCCGAACATCGTCCAGGTGGAGCGCGAACTCGACGTCGACCCGCACGACTTCCGGCTCTGGGTCTGCCTGCACGAGGAGACCCACCGGACCCAGTTCACGGCGGTGCCGTGGCTGCGCGACCACATCCAGTCCGAGGTGCAGTCCTTCCTGGCGCAGACCGAGGTCGACCCGGTGGCGCTGCTGGAGCGGGCGCGCGGGCTGCTCGGCGGGCGCGGCGAGGGGGAGCGCGAGCGGGGCTCGTTGATGGAGGTCGTGCAGTCGCCGGGCCAGCGCGAGACCCTGAACCGGTTGACGGCCGTGATGTCCCTCCTGGAGGGGCACGCGGACGTGGTGATGGACGGGGTCGGGCCGGTCGTGGTGCCGAGCGTGGGGGAGATCCGGGAGAAGTTCCAGCAGCGCCGTCAGCTCGGGGCGGGGCGGCTGGACCTGGTGATCCGTCGGCTGCTCGGGATGGACGCCAAGCTCCGCCAGTACCAGGACGGCGCGGTCTTCGTCCGCGGCGTGGTGGACCGCGTCGGCATGGACGGCTTCAACCGTGTCTGGACCTCCCCGAACACCCTCCCCACCAAGGAGGAGATCCACAACCCCGCCGCCTGGGTGACCCGGGTCGCGCCGTAGCGGGGGTCGCCTGCGGCGGGCTCGTGCGAAGGGGACGGAGTTCGCCTGCGGCGGGCTTGCCGGATGGGGGAGGGGCGTCGCCCGCGTCACGCCGTAGGCGCCCCGCAGGGGCGCGAGGAACTGCGCGCTCGGGAACGGCAGCACCTGCAACTGGCTGACGGAGGTTCAGTTGCCGGTGCCCCGCCTCCCGACTCGCGCAGTTCCTCGCGCTCCCGGGGTAGCCGCTTTCGCCGGGCTGCCGTTCCCCTGCGGGGCGCACCCACGCGGGGGTCGTACACCGGTGCCGTCAGGTTGACCCGATGGCGGTGAGGGAACGTTTCTTCATTCACTCGTACGTGGGACCGTGGTCGTACCGGTGGCGAGGGTGGCGTGGCCGGTGCCCGGATTCTGCGACCATCTGTGAGCATCCGGTGACCGTGGGCTGACGCCGCGTCACCGTTCCCGCTCCGCCCCCGTGCCAAGGAGTGCCTCCCCGTGGGACCACACCCCGCCGTCGCGGCGATACGCCTCGCCGTCCGCCGCACCCTCGCCGAACTCGCCGCAGACCTGGGCGACATCACCCCCGCCGCCCGCTCGCCGCGCGGCCGCCCCGCCGCCCTCGCGCTGAGCGGGGCCCCGGCCCCTGAGCCGGCCGGCACCGCCACCGCGCTGATCGGCAACGCCCGCCGCCACCCCTCCGGGCTGCCCCGTACCCCCGCCGCCCCCGGTTCGCCGCTGGTGCTGGTCGCGGTGAGCGGCGGTGCCGACTCGATGGCGCTGGCCATCGCCACCGCCTTCGAGGCGCCCAAGCTCGGCCTGCGGGTGGGCGCGGTGACGGTGGACCACGGACTGCAGGACGGCTCCGAGGAGCGGGCCCGCCAGGTGGCGGACCGGCTCGCCGAGCTGGGGCTGGACCCGGTGGAGGCGGTCCAGGTGCTGGTGGGCCGTCAGGGCGGCCCGGAGAACGCCGCCCGGGAGGCCAGGTACGCCGCGCTGGACGAGGCAGCCGAGCGCTTCGGCGCGGTGGCGGTGCTGCTCGGGCACACCCGGGACGACCAGGCCGAGACGGTGCTGATGGGCCTGGCCCGCGGGTCGGGCGCCCGGTCGCTGGCCGGGATGCCGGCCCAGAAGGGCCGCTACCGGCGGCCGTTGCTGGAGCTGGACCGGGCGGCGACCCGGCAGGCGTGCAAGGAGCAGTCGATCCCGGTCTGGGACGACCCGCACAACTCCGACCCGGCCTACACCCGGGCCCGGGTGCGGCACGAGGTGCTGCCGGTGCTGGAGAAGCACCTGGGCACCGGGGTGGTCGAGGCGCTGGCGCGGACCGCTCGGCTGTTCCGGGACGACGCCGACGCGCTGGACCAGTGGGCCGCGCTGGCCGAGCGCGACCTCCGGACGGCCGAAGGGGCCCTGGACGTCACGAGGTTGGCCGAACTGCCGTCCGCCGTCCGCCGCCGGCTGCTGCGCCGGGCCGCGCTGCGGGCGGGCTGTCCGGCCGGTGACCTGTTCGCCCGTCACCTCGAAACGGTGGACCTGCTGGTCACCGGATGGCGTGGTCAGGGGCCGTTGCACCTACCCGGAGGGGTGGAGGTCACCCGCACGTGTGGCACGCTGGTGTTCCGGCGCCAGGGCGACTGACGGGTGAACACCAGGTCGCAGGGCTGCCGCAGACACAGGACCCCGAACGTTTGAGGACGTATCCCCGGTGGATCACAACGACATGGGCGCCGACCTGGCGAAGGTGCTCATCAGCAAGGACGAGATCGACGCCAAGCTCCTGGAGCTCGGCGAGCGGATCGACCAGGACTACGCCGGCCGCGACCTGCTCATCGTCGGCGTCCTCAAGGGCGCCGTCATGGTGATGGCCGACCTGTCCCGGGTGCTGCACTCCAAGGTCACCATGGACTGGATGGCGGTCTCCTCCTACGGCATGGGCACCAAGTCCTCGGGCGTGGTCCGGATCCTCAAGGACCTGGACACCGACATCTCGGGCCGGGACGTCCTGATCGTCGAGGACATCATCGACTCCGGCCTGACCCTGTCCTGGCTGCTCAACAACCTGCGCTCGCGCGGCCCGGCCTCCCTGGAGGTCTGCACCCTGCTGCGCAAGCCGGACGCCGCCAAGGTCGAGATCGACGTCAAGTACGTCGGCTTCGACATCCCGAACGAGTTCGTGGTCGGCTACGGCCTGGACTACGCGGAGAAGCTGCGGAACCTGCCGTTCATCGGCACCCTGGCCCCGCACGTGTACGGCGGCTGACGGGCCGTCGGAAGAGAGTGCCCCGATCGGGCGACGGGCGGGAACAGTGCGATGTTCCCGCCCGTTGTGCCGGGGTAGGAAAATACGTCGTAGTCGTCGTGCTCCCGCCGTCGGCGGTGAAGGCTGCGGTACGGTCCCATAAACCGCTCTTCTCATGAGCACATACCGGATGCGCCGACGGCCACAGCCGATCAGCGCTGTTGAGTGGCAGGAGGGACGGGGCGGCAACGCCCCGCATGGATGGACGTCAAGCGATACTTCCGTGCGCCGATCATGTGGATCGTGCTGGCCGTCCTCGCCGTCATTGTGCTGATGCAGGTCGTCTCCGACTCCAGCGGCTCCAAGACGGCGGACACCAGCCAGGTCGTCTCCGCGATCAGGAACAACCAGGCGCAGTCGGTGCAGATCACCACCGGCGACTCGAATCTGATCAAGGTCGAGCTGAGGGACGGTCAGAAGCTGCCCGCGGGCAGCAACGGCAAGGTGCCCTCGGGCTCCAAGTTCCAGGCCTCGTACGTCGGCGACCAGGGCGCGACCCTGGCCGAGTGGCTCACCGCCAACCCGACCAGCGTGCCGAACGGCTACACCGTCGTGCCCGAGAAGCAGTCGACCTTCGTCAGCCTGCTGCTGTCGATGCTGCCGATCGTCATCATCGTGCTGGTCTTCCTGTTCCTGATGAACCAGATGCAGGGCGGCGGCTCCCGGGTCATGCAGTTCGGCAAGTCCAAGGCCAAGCTGCTCACCAAGGACACCCCGAAGACCACCTTCGCCGACGTCGCGGGCGCGGACGAGGCGGTGGAGGAGCTCCACGAGATCAAGGAGTTCCTGCAGGAGCCGGCCAAGTTCCAGGCGGTCGGCGCCAAGATCCCCAAGGGCGTGCTGCTGTACGGCCCGCCCGGGACGGGCAAGACCCTGCTGGCCCGTGCCGTGGCCGGCGAGGCGGGCGTCCCGTTCTACTCGATCTCCGGCTCGGACTTCGTCGAGATGTTCGTCGGTGTCGGTGCCTCCCGGGTCCGCGACCTGTTCGAGCAGGCCAAGGCGAACGCCCCGGCGATCGTCTTCGTCGACGAGATCGACGCGGTCGGCCGCCACCGCGGCGCCGGCCTCGGCGGCGGTCACGACGAGCGCGAGCAGACCCTCAACCAGCTGCTGGTCGAGATGGACGGCTTCGACGTGAAGGGCGGCGTGATCCTGATCGCCGCCACCAACCGGCCGGACATCCTGGACCCGGCGCTGCTGCGCCCGGGCCGCTTCGACCGCCAGATCGCGGTGGACCGCCCCGACCTGATGGGCCGTCTGGAGATCCTGAAGGTCCACCAGAAGGGCAAGCCGGTCGCCCCGGACGTCGACCTCTCGGCCGTCGCCAAGCGCACCCCCGGCTTCACCGGTGCCGACCTGTCCAACGTGCTCAACGAGGCCGCCCTGCTGACGGCCCGTTCGGACAAGAAGCTGATCGACAACTCCATCCTGGACGAGGCGATCGACCGCGTCGTGGCCGGCCCGCAGAAGCGGACCCGGATCATGTCCGACAAGGAGAAGAAGATCACCGCGTACCACGAGGGCGGCCACGCCCTGGTCGCGGCGGCCTCCCCGAACGCGGACCCGGTCCACAAGATCACCATCCTGTCCCGCGGCCGCGCCCTGGGCTACACGATGGTCCTCCCGGACGAGGACAAGTACTCGACCACCCGGAACGAGATGCTCGACCAGCTGGCCTACATGCTGGGCGGGCGCGCGGCGGAGGAGCTGGTCTTCCACGACCCGACCACCGGCGCCTCGAACGACATCGAGAAGGCCACCGCCACCGCGCGGGCCATGGTCACCCAGTACGGCATGACCGAGCGCCTGGGTGCGATCAAGTTCGGCTCCAGCGACTCGGAGCCGTTCCTGGGCCGCGAGATGGGCCACCAGCGCGACTACTCCGAGGAGGTCGCCGGGCTGGTGGACGAGGAGGTCAAGAAGCTCATCGAGACCGCGCACAACGAGGCCTGGGAGATCCTGGTCGAGAACCGCGACGTGCTCGACAACCTCGTTCTGGAGCTCCTCGAGAAGGAGACCCTGAACAAGGAGCAGATCGCCGAGATCTTCAGCTCCATCGTCAAGCGCCCGGCCCGGCCGGCCTGGACGGGCTCCGCCCGCCGGACGCCGTCCACCCGCCCGCCGGTGCAGTCCCCGAAGGAGCTGGCGATGAACAACGCCGCTCAGGCGGAGGCCGCCCCGCAGGTCGACATCGTCAAGCTGCCGGAGACCTCCCCGGAGGCCTGACACCGCCTGACGGCCGATCGGAATGGATGCCGCGCCACCCGGGTTTGTACCCTGGAGGCGCGGCATCCGTGCTGCTCGGACCCATTCCCACTGACTCCACTGACCAGCTTGCGAGGCCCGCATGATCGACCCGGTGACTCTGGACCAGGACCCCGCGATCGGGGAGTTCGACCAGAAGCGCGCGGAGGCCGCCGTGCGTGAGCTGCTGCTGGCGATCGGCGAGGACCCGGACCGCGAGGGCCTGCTGGAGACCCCGGCCCGGGTGGCCCGGGCCTACCAGGAGATATTCGCGGGCCTGTGGCAGAAGCCGGAGGACGTCCTCTCCACCACCTTCGACCTGGGCCACGACGAGATGGTGCTGGTCAAGGACATCGAGGTGTACTCCACCTGCGAGCACCACCTGGTGCCGTTCCGGGGCGTCGCCCACGTCGGCTACATCCCGTCCACCAGCGGCAAGATCACCGGCCTCTCCAAGCTGGCCCGGCTGGTGGACGTCTACGCCCGCCGCCCCCAGGTCCAGGAGCGCCTCACCAGCCAGGTGGCCGACTCGCTGATGCGCATCCTGGAGCCGCGCGGCGCCATCGTGGTGATCGAGTGCGAGCACATGTGCATGTCGATGCGCGGCATCCGGAAGGCCGGCGCCAAGACCATCACCTCGGCCGTCCGCGGCCAGCTCCGCGACCCGGCCACCCGGGCCGAGGCGATGAGCCTCATCATCGGTCGCTGAGCCGGTCGCCGAACCGGTCGCTGATCCCCCCGCAACGCCCTGGGTTGACGAGACGTCAGCCCAGGGCGTTGCGCTTGGCCGGCATCCGCAGGGTGACCATCCGGCGCCAGCCCCAGAGCCGGTCGTACAGGTAGAGGCCGTACACGCCGGCGGCCAGCAGCAGCCGCTGGTGCCGGGGCCAGCCCAGGATCCGGCCCAGCGCGGTCATCACGGCCAGCCCGACGTCCCGGTGGGTGCGGATCTCGCCCCGGGCGATCGACTCCAGGGTGTGCCGGATGTACGGGCCGTGGCCCCGGGCGGCCAGCCGGAGCAGCTCCTCGTGGCAGTAGGCGAGGTGGTCGTCCTCGTCGGCGGAGATCATCCGCATCGCCCGGTCCAGGTCGGGGTTGCCGGCGTAGGCCTTGGCCAGCTGGCGCATCTGCTCGGACGCGCGTTGCTCGGTGACCCGGCTGTGCGCCAGGTAGGTGATGATCTCGCGGTCGGAGAGCGGGGCGCCCGAGGTCAGCCGGTCGTGCGAGAGGCCGATGCCCTGACGCTCCAGCAGCATGCAGTAGTCGGTCTCCGGCGGGACCTCCACCTTCTCCAGGCCGCGCTTGCGCAGCAGCTGGGTGAAGATCCGGCCGTGCTTGCGCTCGTCCGCGCCGTGCCGGGCCACCTTGGGGGCCAGCACCGGATCGGCGGTGAGCTCGGTGATCCGCTCGTTCTCCCAGCCGCCCTGGTCCTCACCGCCGGCCGCCACCGAGCAGAACAACTGGTAGGCGCGGTCGTCCGCGTAGATCTGCTGGAACAGCGATCGGGTGCTGAGCATGGCGGAGCCTCTCCTCCGGTCGGGGGATCCATCCTGTGCCGGGGCGCTCCGGGCGGGCCACCGGTGCTGCGCCGGGCGGGTGCCCGGGGGTGTGGCCGACCGGTGGGGAGGAGGGGTGCAACCGGGGGCCTAGAATGCTGCGTCCACGGTGTGCGGCACGCCTGCGGGTGCCGATCCGCGCACGCGTCGGCCGAGCATCCGTCAGGTCGCAACGCCCACCCGTCCCCAGGGCACCACCGTCCGCCGCGCACCCGGAACGAGCCTGTCCGGGAGCTCATCTGACGGTCCGATTGCCAGAACAAGGATTTGTCATGAAGGTTCCGCACGACGCCCCCACCGGAGGGGCGGAACTGCCCGCGGCAGCCCCTACGCTGACACCCCGTGAGTACGCCCGTGTCCGTTGAACCGACCCAGGAGCAGCCCCGCCGGCGGCTCCAGACGCTGCGCACCCAGGCGGCGGCCGTGCCCCGGGCCTGGCTGCCCGGCGCCGTGGGGTACACCTGTCTGCTGATCGGCCTGGTGGACATCGCCTGCGCCGTCTTCCCGAAGCTGCGCGGCACCAAGATGCAGTGGCTGGCCGGCCAGCTCCCCGGCGGCACCACCACCCTGGCCGCCGCCGGCACCCTGATGGTCGGCCTGCTGCTGGTGATGCTGGCGCACGCGCTGCGCCGCCGCAAGCGCCGCGCCTGGCGGGCCGTCTGCGTGCTGCTGCCGATCGGCGCCGGGCTGCACCTGCTGCGCTGGCACCAGATCGGCCCGGCGGTGATCTCGCTGGTGCTGTTCGTGGTCATGCTGGTCCACCACCGCGAGTTCTACGCCAAGGCCGACCCGCGCACCCGCTGGCGCGCCGGTGCCGCCTTCGTCCTGCTGGCCGCCGTCTCGGTCGGCCTCGGCCTGCTGATCGTCGGCGTCCGCCACGGCGCCGAGGTCAACACCCCCGGCCTCGCCGAGCGGCTCCAGCACGTCCTCTACGGCCTGGTCGGCTTCGAGGGCCCGGTCGACTACCGCTCCGAGCGGGTCGCCTGGTACGTCGGCTACTCCCTCGGCGCGCTCGGCCTGATCACCGCCGGCACCACCGCCTACCTGGCGCTGCGCCCCGAGAAGCCCGAGCCCGAGCTCACCGCCGAGGACGAGGTGAAGGTCCGTCAGCTGCTGGAGCGCCACGGCGAGCGGGACTCGCTCGGCTACTTCGCCCTGCGCCGCGACAAGAGCGTGCTCTTCTCGCCCACCGGCAAGGCCGCCATCTCCTACCGGGTGGTCTCCGGCGTGATGCTCGCCTCCGGCGACCCGGTCGGCGACCCCGAGGCCTGGCCCGGCGCCATCAAGGTCTTCATGGCCGAGGCCCGCGCCCACGCCTGGGTCCCCGCCGTGATGGGCTGCTCCGAGCAGGGCGGCGAGATCTGGACCCGGGAGGCCGGCCTCGACGCGATCGAGCTCGGCGACGAGGCCATCGTCGACACCGAGGCCTTCTCGCTCTCCGGGCGCGCCATGCGCAACGTCCGGCAGATGGTGAAGCGGATCGAGCGCAACGGGTACTTCTGCCAGGTCCGCCGGGTCGGTGACCTGACCCTGGAGGAGAAGCGCCGGATCGCCGACGCCGCCGCCCGCTGGCGCGGCACCGACACCGAGCGCGGCTTCTCCATGGCGCTCGGCCGGTTCGGCGACCAGGGCGACGACGCCTGCGTGGTGGTCACCGCGCACAAGGCCCCCGAGGAGGGCGAGCCGGCCGACGCGGACGACCTCAAGGCGGTGCTGCACTTCGTGCCGTGGGGGCCGGACGGGATCTCGCTGGAGCTGATGCGGCGTGACCGGGCGGCCGACCCGGGGCTGAACGAGCTGCTGATCGTGGCCGCGCTGCAGGCCGTGCCGGCGCTCGGCGTGCGGCGGGTGTCGCTGAACTTCGCGATGTTCCGCTCGGCGCTGGCGCGCGGGGAGCGGATCGGGGCGGGGCCGGTGCTGCGGGCCTGGCGCGGGCTGCTGGTCTTCCTCTCGCGGTGGTTCCAGATCGAGTCGCTGTACAAGTTCAACGCCAAGTTCCAGCCGGAGTGGGAGCCGCGGTTCCTGGTCTACCCGCAGACCCGGGACCTCCCGCGGATCGGCTTCGCCGCGATGCAGGCGGAGGCCTTCATCACCCTGGGGCTGCCGACGCCGTGGCGCCGCAAGCAGCGGCAGGGCCTGATGCCGGACGCTCCGCGGCTCACCAAGGCCGCCTGAGGCCGAAAGCGGCGCATCGGCAGGGCAGCGACCCAGGGGCGCGGGGAACTGCGCGAGTCGGAAGGCGGCTCACCTGCAACTGAGGCTCCGTCAGCCAGTTGCAGGTGCTGCCGTTCCCCCGCGCGCAGTTCCTCGCGCCCCTGGGTCGCTGCCCTGCCGGGCGTCCCGGCTCGGGCGTCGCGTCGATAATGGGGCCCATGAACAAGCTGCCCGGCCTTCCTGATCTCGACCGCTGCGCCGTGATGGGGGTGGTCAACGTCACGCCGGACTCGTTCTCGGACGGGGGGCTGTGGCTGGACCCGGCGAAGGCCGTCGCGCACGGGCTGGCGCTGACCGCCCGGGGGGCGGACCTGGTGGACGTCGGCGGGGAGTCGACGCGGCCGGGGGCGCAGCGGGTGACGGAGGCGGAGGAGCTGCGCCGGGTGATCCCGGTGGTGGAGGAGCTGGCGGCGGCCGGGGTGGTGGTGTCGGTGGACACCATGCGGGCGGCGGTGGCGGCCCGGGCGGTGGAGGCCGGGGCCCGGCTGGTGAACGACGTCTCGGGCGGGCTGGCGGACCCGGAGATGGCCGCGGTGGTGGCCGAGACGGGTGCCCCGTTCGTGGTGATGCACTGGCGCGGGCAGTCCGCGGACATGGACGCCCTGGCGGTCTACGGGGACGTGGTCGAGGACGTGGTGGCCGAGCTGACGGCCCGGGTGGCGGTGCTGACCGCCGCCGGGGTCAAGGAGGAGCAGCTGGTGCTCGACCCGGGTCTGGGCTTCGCCAAGACCCCGGAGCACAACTGGGCACTGCTCGGCCGGCTGGACGCGCTGACCGGTCTCGGCCGCCCGGTGCTGGTGGCGGCTTCGCGCAAGCGGTTCCTGGGTACGCTGCTGGCCAACCCGGAAACGGGCGAGCTGCGCCCGGCCAGGGAGCGGGACGACGCCACGGCGGCCGTCTCGGTGCTGTCGGCCCGGGCCGGGGCGTGGGCGGTCCGGGTGCACGACGTGGCCGGGACGGCCGACGCGGTGAGGGTGGTGGCGGCCTGGCAGCGGGCGGCCGCGCGGTGACCTATCCGGGGGTAGCGGTTTGGCGAAGGGCGGGAGTGACCATGGCGGGTGACGGCAGGTCGGTCGGGGACCGGGCCTCGGCGGAGGCGGAGCTGGACAGGCTGGCGGTGCTGGCGGCCAACCAGGCGCTGTACGAGGCCCTGGAGAACGGCGACCTGGAGGCCGTGGAGAACGCCTGGCTCGGCCCGGACGACGCCGACGACAAGCACGGCGCGGTCTGCGTGCACCCCGGCTGGCCGGTGCTGCGCGGCCGGGCGCAGGTGACCCGCTCCTACATGTTGATCATGGCGAACACGGAGTACATCCAGTTCTTCCTGACCGACGTGGAGTGCGAGGTGCAGGGCGACACGGCCCTGCTCACCTGCACCGAGAACATCCTCTCCGGCGGCGAGGCCGAGGAGGAGGGCGAGCTGGGTCCGCTGGTCGGCGGCAAGGTGGTCTCCACCAACCTGTTCCGGCGTAGCCCGGACGGCTGGAAGCTCTGGTCGCACCACGGTTCGCCCGTGCTGACCAGCGGGGACGACGAGGACGAGGAGTGAGACGGGGCTGAGGCTCCGTCAGCCCGGCGGGAATCCGCCGGGCCGCGGTGTTGTTGCGGAACGTGCACCGACTGTTCACGTCAATGGCCGTTCCGGCGTGCGTGGCGGCGCGCGGTGCCGGGTAGGACGGTCGGGGTTCGTCGTCGTCCGCGGGTAGATTCGAGAGCTGCGGGCCGGGCGGCCCGGTGCTCCGCCGTGTGCGGAGCCTGTCCACATGGGAGAAGTGAGTTGCTGGACCGCGTCACTCTGCGGGGCCTGCGTGCCCGTGGCCACCACGGTGTCTTCGAGCGCGAGCGGGTCGAGGGCCAGACCTTCGTGGTCGACCTGGTGATGTACCTGGACACCCGCCCGGCGGCCTCCGGCGACGACCTGACCCGCACCGCGCACTACGGGGTGGTGGCCGAGGAGGTCACCGCGATCATCGCCGGCGAGCCGGTCGACCTGATCGAGACGCTGGCCCAGCGGATCGCCGACCAGTGCCTGAAGCACGAGGCGGTGGAGGAGGTCGAGGTCACCGTGCACAAGCCGGACGCCCCGATCACGGTGCCGTTCGACGACGTCACGATCACCATCCACCGGCGCCGCGGATGACCTTCGCGGTGCGGCCCGCCGCCGTCCAGACCGAACCTGCAGAGGGATACCGATGAGCACCAGCGACCCGACCGCCTCGCCGACCACGTTCGACCTGGAGCGCCGGGTCGACACCGCCGAATCCACCCTGCACGACCCGCGCCGCGCGGCCCTGGCCCTCGGCAGCAACCTCGGCAACCGGCTGGAGACCCTCCAGGGCGCCGTCGACGCGCTGGCCGACACCCCCGGGCTCAAGGTCTGCGCCGTCTCGGCGGTGTACGAGACCGCCGCGGTCGGCGGCCCGGACGAGCAGCCCTCGTACTTCAACGCCGTGGTGCTGCTGAAGACCACCCTGCCGCCGAGCTCCCTGCTGGAGCGGGCCAACGCGGTCGAGGACGCCTTCGGCCGGGTCCGCACCGTCCGCTGGGGCCCGCGCACCCTGGACGTGGACGTGCTGGCCTACGAAGGCGTCACCAGTGACGACCCGGTGCTGCTGCTGCCGCACCCGCGGGCCCACGAGCGGGCCTTCGTGCTCGCCCCCTGGCAGGACGCCGACCCGGACGCCGAGCTGCCCGGCCTCGGCCGGGTGGCCGACCTGCTGAAGACGGTCGCCGAGGAGCCCGGCCAGGAGGTCCTGCGGCGCGACGACATCCAGCTCCGGTTGCCGGAGTAGCCGGGGTCGGGGCGGCCTCCCCGGAACCGGGCGGCGGGGGCGCACGTTGGCCCTGCTGTCCGGTCCGCGCCCGGCCGGTCTCTGCTTGACTGGGCGTCATCTCCGCTGGAAGGACCCGTGTGAAGCCGCTCCGCCTCCGTCTGCTGCTGCTGATCGCCGCCGTGGCCACCGCGCTGGCCTGGGCGGGTGCCCGGCTGTGGGACTCGCTCGGGCACCTGCCCGGGGTGCCCGCCGCCGCGCCGATCGTGCTGGCGGCGGTCGCGGTGGTGCTGCTGGCCACCGCGCTCTCGCTGCGGTCCCGGTTGAAGGCGGCCCGTGAGCGGCAGCACGGGGCCCGCGGGGTCGACCCGATCGGGGCGGCCCGGGCGGTGGTGCTCGGCCAGGCCAGCGCCCTGGTCTCGGCGGTGATGGCCGGGGTCTACGCGGGCACCGGCATCCACCTGCTGAGCCAGCTGGACGATCCGGCCCGGGCCTCCCAGGCGATCACCGCCGGACTGGCCGTGCTCGCGGCGGCCGCCGTGGTGGCGGCCGCGCTCTGGCTCCAGCACGTCTGCCGGCTGCCGGAGGACCACGACGGGCCGGCCGGGCCCGCACCGTCGGCGCGCTGACCGCACCGTTCCGGTACTGACGGCACGTCAGGCCGCCGTCACCGGGAGTGTCGGTGACGGCGTGTCAAGGGCGGAATGGGGGGCCAGGCTGACAGCGCCCCGATTCGCACGCTAGTTTCTTTGGCATGTCTCGCGGACGCCACCGTCACTCGTCCCTCCTCGGCCGCACCGGGCCGCCGGTCGCGGCCGGCGTGCTCGTCGTCGCCGCCCTGGCCTCCCTGGTGGCCAGTCCGGACACCCTCGTGGTGCGCTCGTTGGGCGTCGCCGCCGTGCTCGCCGCGGTCGGGATCGCCCTGCTGCTGCGCCAGCGCGACCGCGCCGCCCGGCTGGCCGCCGAGCTGGCCGCCACCCGGCGGCTGCGGGCCGAGGAGCGCTTCGAGGAGCAGCTCGCCGAGGCCGAGTACGCCGCCGAGGTGGCCGAGGAGCGGGCCACCCGCTTCGGCCGCCGGCTGACCGCCGAGAAGTCCCGGCTGGCCAAGGCCGAGACCGAGATCGCCCGGCTGCTCCGCGAGCGCGCCGTGCTGGTGGCCGAGCAGGCCCTCAAGGAGGCCGAGGCGCACCAGCGCGCGCTGGCCGCCGCGCGCCCCAAGTACCCCGCCTCGCCGGCCGCGTACGTCCGCGCGGCCTCGGTGCTGCGGCAGCTGGAGCGGGAGGCCGTCCGGGCCGAGGAGCGCCGGGCCGCCGCCGAGCGGGCCGCCGGGGCGGCGCGTCCGCCCGCGCTGCCGGCCGGTGCCGCCCCGGCACCCGCGGCCGCGCCGGTGCAGGCGACGGTCCGTCAGCTGGGCGCGGTGCCGGAGCGTCCGGTGCTGGCCGCGGCGGGCGCGGCGGAGGGCACTGCGGTGGCCGCGGCTCCGGTGGTGCGGCAGCGGCCGCGGCCGGCCGCGCGGGGGCAGAACTTCAGCTTCTTCGGCCGCGCCGGTGCGGCCGGCGCCGCCGTCCGGGCCGCCGCTCCGGCGCCCTCGGTCGGCAGCGTGACCGAGCTGGCCGCCAAGGCCCCGGCCGCCCCGTCCGGGGTGGAGGACCTGGCCGACCTGGCGGACGTGGTGGGCGACGAGGCGGTGGCCGAGAGCGCCCGCTACGCGGCCCCGCAGCCCTCCGTGGAGCAGCCGGTGACGGCCGCCCCGGCGGAGGAGGTCGCGGCCGCCCACGGACGGCCCGAGGTGGTCGACCTGACGCCGCACGACGACACCGAGGTGATCTCGGTCGCGGAGCTCCGGGCCGAGTTCCGCTAGACCGCTGGACCGCGCGCACACGCGGAAGGGGCGCCCCCTCGGGGGCGCCCCTTCGTGCTGGACCGCGTCTCAGATCTGGACGCCGAAGTCCTGGGCGATGCCGGCCAGGCCGGAGGCGTAGCCCTGGCCGACGGCGCGGAACTTCCACTCGGCGCCGTTGCGGTAGAGCTCGCCGAAGACCATCGCGGTCTCGGTGGCCGCGTCCTCGGAGAGGTCGTAGCGGGCGATCTCGGCGCCGCCGGCCGAGTTGAGCACCCGGATGTACGCGTTGCGGACCTGGCCGAAGCTCTGCTTGCGGTTGTCGGCGTCGTAGATCGAGACCGGGAAGGTGATCCGGGCCGCCTCGGCGGGGAGGTTGGCGAGGTTGACGCTGATCGCCTCGTCGTCGCCGGCGCCCTCGCCGCTGCGGTTGTCACCGGTGTGCACCACGGTGCCGTCCGGGGAGCTGGTGTTGTTGAAGAAGACGAAGTGCCCGTTGGAGAGCACCCGGCCCTCCGCGTTCAGCACGATGGCGCTGGCGTCCAGGTCGAACTCGGCGCCCGTGGTGGTCCGGACGTCCCACCCGAGGCCGACGTTGACCGCGGTCAGGCCCGGGGCCTCCTTGGTCAGCGAGACGTTGCCGCCCTTGGAGAGGCTGACTGGCATGGTTTCGGTGTCCCTTCGTCGCTTCTGCCCGTGAGAACGCGGGCGGCGGGGGTGGTGGTTCCGGCCGCGCGGCAAATCTCTCACGGCGGGGGCCGACGAGGGGTCAGATCCGGGGGAAGCGGCCCTGCACGGTCCAGATGTTCGGGTTGTCGGCCAGGCCCTCGTGCAGGTCGAACAGGTCGGCCAGCACGTCTTGGAGGAAGTCCCGGGCCTCCCGGCGCAGGTCCTCGTGGCGGACGACGGCCGGCGGCTCCTCGGGCAGCCAGGTGGCGCTGACCTCGACCAGGCCGAAGCGGCGGGCGAAGCGGAGCAGCTCGGTGTTCTGGGTGAAGTCCAGGTCGTAGGTCTGGACGAGTGCGGACCGGCTGCCGCGCGGGTCGCGGTCGAGCTCCTCGACCGTGTCGCAGAGCGCCCAGGCGAAGTCCAGCACCGGCACCCAGCTCCAGTTGGTGGAGAACTCGGCCCCGTCCGCGTCCAGGTAGACGTCGCCGCAGAACAGGTCGTGGCGCAGCGCCCGCACGGGGGCGGTCCGGTAGTCCGTCTGGGGCGGGTCGGGGAAGCGGTTGGAAAGGGAGTACCCGAGCTCGATCACGCCGACATTCTCCCCCACGGAGGCGGTCACCCCGGGGGCGCGGGGAACTGCGCGCTGGGGAACGGCAGCACGTACAGCTGGCTCACCTGCCCCGATCTCGCGCTGGTCCGCCTTCCGCACTCGCGCAGTTCCTCGCGCCCCCGGCATCACCACTTCCGTCGGCCGTCCCGGACCGGTGTTCGCCGCGCCCCCGGGATAACCACTTTCGACCGGGTGACCCGGGCGGGATGATGGCGGTATGCCTGAGCCTCTGCGCGTCCGGGGATCGGTGGTCGTGCCCGACGCCGAGCTGCTGTGGCGCTTCTCCCGTTCTTCCGGCCCCGGTGGCCAGCACGTCAACACCTCGGACACCCAGGTGGAGCTCCGCTACGACCTCGCGGGGTCGGCCGCGCTGCCGCCGGTGTGGAAGGAGCGCGCCCTGGAGCGCCTCGCGGGCCGGCTGGTGGACGGCCGGTTCGTGGTGGTGAAGGCGTCCGAGCACCGGTCGCAGCTGCGCAACCGCGAGATGGCGGTGGCCCGGCTGGCCGCGCTGCTCGGCGAGGCCACCGCGCCGCCGCCGAAGACCCGCCGCCGGACCAAGCCCACCCGGGGGATGATCGAGCGCCGGCTGGAGAACAAGCGCCACCGCTCGCAGCTCAAGCAGGGCCGGAGCCGTCCCGACTACTGACGGGGCCTCAGGCCAGGTGCCGGTAGCCGCCGCGGTGGTAGAGCAGCGGTGCGGCGCCGGGGGCGGGCACGGCCGCGGCGAGGACGTGGCCGATCAGCAGGGTGTGGTCGCCGGCGGCGACGCGCTGGACGGTGCGGCACTCGACGGTGGCCAGGGCGCCGTCGATCAGCGGGGCGCCGGAGTGCGGGCCGCGGTGGTGCGGGGTGTCGGCGAACAGCAGGCGGTCGCCGAGCCGGCCCTTCATGGCGAACCGGGAGGCGACGGTGCGGTGCGCCTCGCCGAGCAGGGAGACCGCCCAGTGGTCGGTGCGGGCGAGCAGTTCGTCCATCCGGGAGTCGGTGCGGACCGAGACGAGCACCAGCGGGGGCTCCAGCGAGACCGAGAGGAACGAGGTCGCGGTCATGCCGGCGTCCTCGCCGTCCTCGGGGTCGTGGGCGGTGACCAGGGTGACGCCGGAGGCGAGGTGGCCGAGCGCGGCCCGGAACTCGTCGGGGGTGGCGGCCTGGGTGACGGTGGACTGCGGGGACGTCTGCACGTACCGCACGGTAGTCGGCCGACCGGGTGGGCGGCATCGGGCAGTGGTCTTAGGACCGATGGGCCGGAGGACTGAAGCGGTGCTCCCCGGGCGGCGCAGGTCCTCACCCCTGGGGGTGAGGACGCGGGGCCCTACGGCGGGCAGCGGGCTTCAGCGGTGGTGGCGAAGAGCCGACCACCCAATGGTCCGGATTGTCCAGTGATGTTCCGCACAGGGCCTGTGAGCTGCGCTTACGGTCATGCGCATGGTGTGATTTGGGTCACAAGTGGTGACCTATTGTTGACCGAGCGTGCCGAACGTTGTGCTCCCTGTGATTCAGTTCTTCTGGCAATCGGACGATAACCATCAAGACCTATCCGAAGCAGCCGGGGAGCCCCCGCATGGAAGCCGAGTCGGAGCCCTACGTCCGCCTCGCGACCCTCCGCACCTTGCACCGGGTCGTGGCGGACCTCAACGCTGCCCGCAGCCTGGCGGGGACGCTCCAGGCGGTGGTCGAGGGCGCGGTGCACGGGCTCGGCTTCGACGCGGCGGCGGTCAGCCTGGTGCGGCCCGACGGCGATCTGGTGGTGGCGGCGGTCTGGGAGCTGGAGGAGAGCGCCTTCGGCGGGCCCGCGGTGCTGCTCGGCCAGGTCGGCTCGCGGGAGTCCTGGGAGCGGATGCTGAGCGTCAGCGACCACTGGGGCACCCTGCGCTTCCTGCCGTACGACCGGGGCTGGGCGATCGGCACCGACATCCCGAGCTGGACCGGGGACGGCCCGCTGCCGGTGTACGTGAACGACTGGCACCCGCAGGACGTGCTGCTGGCCCCGATGTACAGCGCCGGGGGAGACCTGCTCGGCGTGCTCTCGGTGGACCGCCCGCGCAGCGGGAAGCGGCCCGGGGCGTGGACCAGGGAGGCGCTGGAGATGTTCTCCCTGCAGGCCTCGATCGCGATCGGCAACGCCCGGCTGCGGGCCGAGATGCAGCGCGCGCTGGCCCGGCTGGAGAAGGAGCAGCAGGCCCTGCGGGCCAGCGAGGAGAGCTTCCGGCAGGCCTTCGAGTACGCGCCCAGCGGGATGGCCATCACCGAGCTGCACGGCGCCGCGATGGGCCAGCTGACCAGGGTGAACGACGCGCTCTGCCGGCTGCTCGGGCGGCCCCGGGCGACGCTGCGCCAGCAGCGCTTCGCGGACCTGGTGCACCCGGACGACCTGGAGCTGCTCCAGCGCACCAGCGCCGAGGGCGGGCGGGCCGAGCTGCGGCTGTCCCGGCGGGACGGCGGCTACCAGTGGGTCTGCCTGCGCAACTCGGTGGTGGCGGACGCGGCCGAGGGGCCGAGCTTCCTGCTGACCCACGTCGAGGACATCGAGGAGCGCAAGCGCCACGAGTTCCAGCTGGCGCACCGCGCCAGCCACGACGCGCTGACCGGGCTGCCGAACAGCGCCGAGCTGCGGGCCAGGCTGGGCCGCCGGATCTGTCCGCTGGACCCGGCGGGCGCGGCGGCGCACGAGGCCGGCCCCGAGCGCCTGGACGGCGAGCCCGCGTACGCCGGGCAGGTGGCCTCGTACGGCGGCTTCGAGGTGGGGGGCGGCCCGGTCGCCCTGCCGCACGGCCACGGGGCCGCTGACGGGCCCGCCAGGGGGTTGGAGCGGGAGGCGTTCGGCCTGGACCGGGAGGCCTTCGGGCGGGTCCGCGAGCACGTCGAGGTGCCGGCCGACCACGTGCACACGGTGATCCCCTCCGAGCTGCCGGCCGGCGGCGACCTCTGGGGCTCCGGGCCGCGCGGCCCGGCCGCGGAGAAGGGCCTGGCGGTGCTCTTCTGCGACCTGGACGGCTTCAAGTCGATCAACGACCGGTTCGGCCACAAGGCGGGCGACGGGGTGCTGATCGAGGTGGCCCGGCGGCTCCAGCAGGTGGTCCGGGAGGGCGACACGGTGGCCCGGCTCGGCGGCGACGAGTTCGTGGTGCTGGCCGACGGGATCGGCCGCGAGGAGGCCAAGGACCTGGCCGGGCGGCTGCGCAACGCGATCATCCCGCCGATGCGGATCGACAACCGGACCACCCGGGTCGGCGTCAGCCTCGGCATCGGCTGGGCCGGCTGCGGCATGTCGATCGAAGAGGTGCTGCACGTCGCCGACGAGCGGATGTACGACGAGAAGCGGGCGCGCGGCGGCAGTCCGCGGGGCGCGCGGGGCGAGCGTTCGCACCGGCGCGCGGGGTGAAAGCGGCAGGTCGGACGGGGTCCGAACGGCGGGCGGCCGCCCGGGGTACGCCCTGACGGAGCGTCAGGCGCACCGTTTCTCCACCCGTTCCCCCGACCGTGTGCGCGGCGGTGGACGGCTTTCCCCGGCATCGGGCCGGGCAGGTAGGGTTCCCCGGTACGAGCGTTCATTCGCCCGTGCGGCGACGGGCCGCCGCACGTGTGCTGCGATGGGGAGTTGACCACCGTGACGACGGCCGGAAGTGACGGAGCGTCCGAGGACCGGACGGAGGAGGACCCTTTCGCGTACCTCTACCGGCCCGCCGACGGCGAGTCCGCCGCCGAGCAGCCGAGGTCCGCGGGGTACTCGCGCCCGGTCGAGGTGGGCCGCGCCCAGTACCCGCCGCCGCAGCCGCAGGCCGCCTACCAGCCGACGGCGCAGCAGCAGCTCCCGCACCAGCAGGGGGCGCAGCAGCACGCCCGGTACGCCGAGCACTCCCGCCCGCAGCCGGGCGAGCAGGCTCCGGCCGGGCGGAGCAAGGGCGTGGTCATCGGCGCCATCGCGGTGGTGGCGGCGATCGCCATCGGGGCCGGCGTGGCGCTCTCCATGGGTGACGCCGGCAAGGGCGACAAGAACGCCTCCGGCTCCACCGGCAGCGCCGCGGCGAGCACGCCGAGCTCCGGCCCGTCGCCGTCCGCCTCGCCGAACCCGAGCGCCTCGCCGCTGGTCAACGGCGCGGGCGTGGCCGACTTCAGCGGTCTGCAGCTCTCCGGCGGTGCGGCGGTGGCCAACTCGGTGGCCGGGGCCAAGGGCAAGGGCGGCTACGTCACCGGCCTGGCCGGCGGCGCGGTGGTGAGCTGGAAGGTCACCGTCCCGCAGGCGGCCACCTACCGGGTGTCGATCCGCTTCAACAACACCGGCGCGGACGCCCAGGCGGTGGTGAAGGTGGACGGCAAGCCCACCTACACCCCGATCAACCTGAGGAACTACAAGGCCGGCCTCCAACCGGAGCAGGCCTGGTTCGGCTCCTGGATAAGCGCCGAGGTCCCGAGCGCGGGCGAGCACACGATAACGATCGAGTCGCTCCCCGCGAGCCCGGCCGGAGCGGTGCTCTTCGACCAGATCGCGGTCACCCCGAACGGCGTCGACCCCGGTCTGTGACCGCGAGGGAGTCCGTGACCGTCCGGGCCGAAGGCGAGCAGCGGGACGCAGATCCGCTGCTCACCTCTCCCGGAGGGTCAGGAGGCCCCGGTCAGGCCGCGTGGGCCCGGCTGAAGCGGTCCGCGCCGACGATCCACTCGCCGCGGCGCATCACCGCGACGAGGTCGTAGGTCTCGGAGTCGAGCACGACCAGGTCGGCGTTCTTGCCGGCCTCCAGGGTGCCGATCGAGTCGTCAAGGCCGAGCAGGCGGGCCGGGACGGTCGACAGCGAGGTGACGGCCTGGTTGAGCGTCAGACCGTTGACGGTGACCGAGCGCTTGAAGGCGACGTCCAGGGTGAGGGTGGAGCCGGCGATGGAGCCGCCCTCGACCAGGCGGGCGACCCCGTTCTCCACCCGGACCTGGAGCGGGCCCAGCGGGTAGAGGCCGTCGCCCATGCCGGCCGCGCCCATCGCGTCGGTGATCAGGGCGACCCGCTCGGCACCGGCGGTGCCGTAGGCGAGGTCGAGCACCGAGGGGTGCAGGTGCACGCCGTCGTTGATCAGCTCGACGGTGACCCGCTCGTCCTCGAGCAGGGCCACGATCGGGCCCGGGGCGCGGTGCTGGATGCCCGGCATCGCGTTGAACAGGTGGGTGGCGACGGTGGCCCCGGCCTCGACGGCCTCCAGGGTCTTGTCGTAGTCCGAGTCGGTGTGGCCGACGGCCGCGATCACGCCGAGGTCGGCGAGCATCCGGACGGACTCCAGACCACCCGTCAGCTCCGGCGCCAGGGTGAACATCCTCGCGGTGCCGCGGGCGGCGTCCACCAGCTTGCGCACCACGGCCGGGTCGGGGTCGCGCAGCAGGTCGGGGCGGTGCGCGCCGCAGCGGTTGTGCGAGATGAACGGGCCCTCGAAGTGCACGCCCGCCAGCACGCCGTCCTCGACCAGCTCGGAGAGCACGGCGGCCTGGTGGCAGAGCTCGTCGATCTCCCCGGTGACGGTGGAGGCCATGGTGGTGGTGGTGCCGTGGGCCAGATGGGTGCGGGCCACGGTGAGCGCCTCCTCGGCGATCCCCGAGGCGTAGGAGCCGCCGCCACCGCCGTGCACGTGCAGGTCCACGAAGCCGGGGACGACGGTGTAGCCCGTGAGGTCCACGTCGCCCGGCTCGGTCTCCCCGCCGAGGCCCGCGATCCGCGAACCCTCGACGGACAGCCGCCCGTGCTCGATCACACCGCCCGGCAGGACCAGTCGGGCTCCGGCAAGTGCAGTTCGGTCCGCGCTCACGCGGTCACCTCCATGGAGAGCAGATCCCAGGCGAGCAGGCCCGCGCCCAGGGATGCGGCGGTGTCTTTGAGCATGGCGGGAACGACCTTCGGGGGCATCTGGAAGGTCAGCCGCTCGGACACCGCTGCGCGCAAGGGTGTGAAGAGCGTGTCACCGGCTTCGGCCAGCCCGCCGCCGACGATCACCGTCGAGGGGTCGAGCAGGCTCTGGGCCAGCACGATCCCGTCGGCCAGCGCGTCGACCGCGGTCCGCCACACCTCCAGGGCGCGCGGGTCCCCGGCGTCGACCGCCGCGGCGCAGGCCGCCGCGTCCGCCTCCGGGTCGCCGCTCGCTTCGGCCCAGGCCCGGGAGACGGCGCCGGCCGAGGCCAGCGTCTCCAGGCAGCCCTTGGCGCCGCAGCCGCACTGCGGGCCGCCGGGGCGGACCACCACGTGGCCGATCTCGCCGCCGTAGCCGTGCGCGCCCGCCTCGATCGCCCCGTGGATGCCGATAGCCCCGGCGATGCCGGTGCCCAGCGCGATGAAGAGGAAGCGGTCCACGCCCTGCCCGGCGCCGATCCGGCCCTCGGCCAGCCCGCCGGAGCGGACGTCGTGGCCGAGGGCGACCGGAAGGCCGCCGAGGCGCTCGCCGAGCAGCTTGCGCATCGGCAGGTCCCGCCAACCGAGGTTGGCGGAGAAGACCGCGATCCCGTTCTTCTCGTCGATCGTCCCCGGCACCGCCACGCCGGCGGCGAGGGGGCCGGTGCCGAAGCGGCTGCGGCCCTCCTGCGCCAGCTCGGCGGCGAAGTCGAGGATGGTGGCGACGACGGCGTCCGTGCCGTGCTCCCGCCCGGTCGGTCGGCGTGCTTCGAACAGCACGGAGCCGTCCTGGGCGAGCAGCGCGGCCTTCATGCCGGTGCCGCCTACATCGAGTGCGATGACGTGCTTCACGGGGGACAGTTTCCCTTGGACTTGTCGGAGAGGTCTAGTCCAGTTGCGTGATTGGTCTGGTCCATGGTGGTGAGGTTTGTCGCCTTTAAGGGTGTCTTAAGGCCCTTTGTTCGGGCTTTGTCAACCTTCTTTCCTATTGTCGGCAAGGGAGTTGGGAAGGAAAAGGGATCAGACCAGGATGATGGAGCGGGTCAGCGCGCGCGGCTCGTCCGGGTTCAGACCGCGCGCCTCGGCGGTCGCCACCGCGAGCCGCTGGGCCCGCACCAGGTCCGCCATCGGGTCCAGACCGGGCTCGTCCAGCAGCTCGGCGCCGGTGGCCCCGATCTGCTCGGGCAGGCCCTCCGGCAGGCCGCCGAAGGCCCAGACCGCGCGGCCCGGCGCGGCGATGGCGATCGGCCCGTGCCGGTACTCCATCGCCGGGTAGGACTCGGTCCAGGCGCCGGCCGCCTCGCGCATCTTCAGGCCGGCCTCCTGGGCCAGCCCGTACGTCCAGCCGCGGCCGAGGAAGCTCACCTGCTCGGCGGTGACCAGGGTGGCCGGCAGCTGCCAGGCCAGCGCCCGCTCGGCGTCGGCGGCGGCCTGCGCCACCGTGGCCACGCCGGCCGGCAGGGCGTCCTCCAGCTCCAGGTGGGCCCGGAGCAGGGCGAGGGCGGTGGTGGCGAAGCGGGTCTGCACCACCGAGTGCTCGTCGGCGAACTCCAGCATCACGTGCTGGTCGGCCACCTCCAGCACCGGGCTGCCGGGGGTGCCGGTGAGCACGGTGGAGGGGGTCTTGAGCCGGTCGAGCAGCTCGATCACCTCGGTGGTGGTGCCGGAGCGGGTGATCGCCACGATCCGGTCGTAGCGGCGCCCGAGCGGGAACTCGGAGGCGGCCAGGGCGTCGGTCTCGCCGTGCCCGCCGCTCTCGCGCAGCACCGCGTAGGCCTGCGCCATGAACCAGGAGGTGCCGCAGCCGACCACCGCGACCCGCTCGCCGCGCCGCGGCAGGGCGGGGGAGACGGTGGCGGCCAGGGCGGCGGCCTGCCGCCAGTTGGCGGGCTGGGTGGCCAGTTCCTGGGCAGTCAGGGAAGACATGGGTACGGCCCCTCCGGGGAATCCAGGCATGGATGCTTGAAGCTGATTGATTTATAGATGTTTCGCGCAGGATTGCGCAAGAGCACTCGCGCGAGATGAACTGTGGGAAGCTGATCCAGCCGCGCCGGAGACCTCCGGCGCGGGCGCTGCGGGAGAGGGGCGGCACCAAGCGTGTCCAGGTACGAGCGGTGGAACGCACTGCTGGAACTGCTCAACGAGCACGGCAAGTTGGAGGTCGAGGAGGCCGCCGAGGCGCTCGACGTCTCCGCCGCCACCATCCGCCGTGACCTGGACCAGCTGGCGCGCCAGCAGATGGTCACCCGGACCAGGGGCGGCGCGGTGGCGCACAACGTCAGCTACGACCTGCCGCTGCGCTACAAGACCGCCCGCAACGCCGACGCCAAGCAGCGGATCGGCGCCGCGGTGGCCGAGTTGATCGCCCCGGGCGAGGTGGTCGGCCTGAACGGCGGCACCACCACCACCGAGGTGGCCCGCGCGCTGGCCGTGCGCCCGGAGCCGGACGGCGGGTCGGGCCAGGCGCTGACCATCGTCACCAACGCGGTCAACATCGCCAACGAGCTGACGGTCCGTCCGCAGGTGAAGATCGTGCTCACCGGCGGGGTGGCCCGGCCGCAGTCCTACGAGCTGATCGGCCCGCTGGCCACCCTGGTGCTCAACGAACTCGCCCTGGACGTCACGGTCCTGGGCGTGGACGCGCTGGACGCCGAGCACGGCGCCACCGCCCACAACGAGGGCGAGGCGAGCGTCAACCGGCTGCTCGCCGAGCGGGCCCGCCGGGTGGTGGTGGCGGCCGACTCCTCCAAGCTCGGCCACCGGGCCTTCGCCCGGATCTGCGGAGCGGAGCGGATCTCGGTCCTGGTGACCGACGACGGCATCTCCGCGGAGCTGACGGCGGCCTTCACGGAGGCCGGCGTGCAGGTGATCACGGCCTGAACGGCCTTCACCCATTAGCGCGTTGCGCCTGATGCAACGTCAGCCGAGATTCGGTAACTACCGTGTGTACAGGTCTGGACCACTGATGGTCCGCGCTGGAAAGGTGGCCGACGCTCCGTCTCCGCCCGAAGGTTGGTCCACCGTTGTCCAGCGCCGCCCGCAGGTCCTTCCTCTCCTCGACGGCCCTCGCCGTCACCGCCGCGCTGCTGCTCAGCGGTTGCGGCGCGCTCGGCCTGGGGGAGGAGGGCGACGTGACGCTCAAGCTGGTCGCGCCGGACTACGGCACCAACCGGGCCACCAGCACCGAGCCGTACTGGCAGGAGCTGGCGAAGAGTTTCGAGGCGGCCAACCCCGGCATCAAGGTCGAGGTCGAGGTGGTCTCCTGGACCGACATCGACACCCGGGTCGCCGAGCTGATCAAGAGCGGCAAGTCCCCCGACCTGGTGCAGACCGGCGGCTACGCAGACCAGGTCGCGGCCGGGCGGCTCTACCCCGCCGGTGACGTGCTGACCATCGAGACCCAGGCCAACATGCTGGCCTCGATCTCCCAGGCCGGGCAGGTGCTCGGCAGTCAGTACGGCATTCCCTTCACCACCTCCTCCCGGCTGTTCTTCTACAACAAGGCGATCTTCGAGAAGGCGGGCGTCACCGCCCCGCCCGCCACCTGGGACGAGCTGGTCAAGGCGGCCAAGAAGATCAAGGAGAAGGTGCCGGGGGTCACCCCGTACGCGCTGCCGCTCGGCCCGGAGGAGGCCCAGGCCGAGGGCCTGATGTGGGCCACCTCCGGAGGCGGCGGCTTCGCCGACGACGCGGGCAACTACAGCATCGACAGCGACGCCAACCAGAAGACCTTCGACTGGCTGCGCACCTCGCTGGTCAACCCGGGCCTGACCTACAAGGACCCCGGCGCGGTCAACCGGGCCACCGCCTTCGAGGACTTCGCGGCCGGGAAGGTGGCGATGCTCAACGGCCACCCGCAGCTGGCCCTCAACTCCGACAAGTCGGGCGTCCAGTACGGCACCGCCCCGCTGCCCCGCAGGGACGCCCAGGGCAAGGCCTCCTCGATGGGCGTGGCCGACTGGATGATGGCCTTCAAGGCCAACGGGCACCGGGCCGAGATCAAGAAGTTCCTCAGCCACGTCTACCAGAAGGAGAACGTCATCAAGTTCGCGTCGATGTACAACCTCCTGCCGGTGACGCAGGACGCGCGCGAGGAGATGGCGGCCTCCGGCCACAACATCAAGCCCTTCCTGGACGCGCTCACCAACGCGCGCTTCTACCCCTACGGCGAGACCTCCTGGGACCGGGTCAGCGGCCTGCTCAAGAAGCAGCTCGGCGGCGCCGTGAAGAACGACGGACAGGGGGTCCTGTCCGGTCTCCAGGGCGCCGCCGCGGAGGCCGCCGAGCAGAGCCGGCGCACCTCGGGGGGCTGACGGCCGCTCAGGCCCCTTCGGGGGCCTCGGGGGCCTCGGGGGCCTCGGGGCCGAGGTCGATCGCGTAGGCCTTGCGGAGGGTCTCGTGCACCGTCCAGGTGGTGCGGTCGCCCTCGCGCAGGATCCCGACGGTGCCGGGGGCCAGCTCCAGGGTCTCGCCGCCCTCCACCGCGACGGTGGCCCGGCCGCTCACCACCACGAACATCTCGTCCGCCTCGGTGTCGGTCGCCACGCCCGGGGTGATCTGCCAGATGCCGCGCAGCCGGCGGCCGTCGGGCGACTCCCAGAGCAGCTTGCCGGACACCTCGGGGGCGCCGGAGACGATCTGCGAGGGGTCGAGCGGGTCGGGCTCGAGGTCGGCGTCGGGGATGCTGAGAGCGAAGCTGTGGTCCATGGGGTCGACGCTAACCCGGGCGGCGCGACGGGCGGGGGAGCAGACTGTGTCGCCCTGGCCGGGCAGAATGACACCCCGTAAGTGGAGGTGGCCGACATGCCCGACCTGACCGACCGCGAACGCGCGGTGCTCGCCCTGGAGGGCCGCGGCTGGCGCACGGCCGGCGCCAAGGAACGCGCCGTCCGGGAGGAGCTCGACCTCTCCGCCACCCGCTACCACCAGCTCCTCAACGCCCTCCTGGACCGCCCCGAGGCCCTCGCGGCCGACCCGGTCCTGGTCAACCGCCTACGGCGGGTCAGAGAGCGCAAACGAGCAGAACGTTGATGGCGGACGAGGTTGCGCCCCGCAGGGGCGCGGGGAACTGCGCGCAGGGGAACGGCACCACGTGCAACTGGCTCGCCTGCCCCGATCTCGCGCTGGGCCGCCTTCCGTACTCGCGCAGTTCCTCGCGCCCCTGGGGCGCTGCAACTGGACCTCGCGTTCCGGTGTGAGCCGTCCGTCGCCCGGTTAGGGTCGGAGACATGGGTATCCCTGAGCCGAGGACGGAAGCCGGGCGGGTGGGGCTGCGTGCCCTGGTCGAGGAGCCGCGGAGTGCGGTGGTCGCCCTGGACTTCGACGGGACGTTGGCGCCGATCGTGGCCGATCCGGCCGCCGCGCGGGCCGAGCCGGCCGCGGTGGCGGCGCTGCGGGCGCTGCTGCCGTTGGTGGGCGGGGTCGTGGTGGTGACCGGCCGTCCGGCGGCGGTGGCGGTGGAGTACGGGGGGTTCGAGGGCCTCGGGCTGACCGTGCTGGGGCAGTACGGGGCGGAGCGCTGGGAGGCGGGGGTGCTGACGGCGCCGGAGCCGCCGCCCGGGGTGGCCGCGGCGCGGGCGGAACTGCCGTCGGTGGTGGGGGAGTCGGGCGCCTGGGTGGAGGACAAGGGGCGGGCGCTGGCGGTGCACACCCGCCGGACGGCCGACCCGCAGGCGCTGTTGGAGGAACTCCGGGCTCCGCTCGCCGGGTTGGCGGACCGTCACGGGCTGATGGTGGAGCCGGGCCGGTACGTGCTGGAGCTGCGTCCACCGGGTGTGGACAAGGGCGGGGCGCTGACGGAGTACCTGGCGGGACGTCCGGGGGCGGCGGTGCTGTACGCCGGTGACGACCTGGGTGACCTGCCCGCGTACGAGGCGCTGGAGCTGCGCCGCAAGGGCGGTGGCCCGGCCGTGCTGGTCTGCAGTTCGGCCGTCACGGGCGAGCGCCAGGTCGCCGAACTCGCCGACCGGGCCGACCTGTTGGTCCCCGGACCGACCGGTGTCGCCGAGCTGCTGCAGGCCCTGGCGGGCGCGCTGCGCTGAAGCGCCGCGCGCCCGTGCCCGAAGTGGGGGTACGGGCGCGCGGCGGCGGTCTCAGGCCCGCGGCGGGGCCGTGGTGGAGCGGATCACCAGCTCGGGGTCGAAGAGCAACTCGCCCGTGGGGACGGGCCGTCCGGCCACCAGGGCGAGGACGCTGCGGCCCACTTCGAGCGCCAGCCGGTCGGCGGGCTGCCGGACGGTGGTGAGCGGCGGGTCGGTGAACTCCGTGATGATGGTGCCGTCGTAGCCGACCACCGAGACGTCGTCCGGGACGGAGAGGCCGTGTCGGCGCAGGCCGCGGATCGCTCCGAGGGCCATGAAGTCGCTGGCCGCGACGATCGCGGTGGCGCCCTGCTTGAGCAGGCCGGCGGCGGCCGCCTGGCCGCCCTCCACGGTGTAGGACTGGCGGAAGACCCAGCTCTCGGCGTCGGCCAGGCCGCGCCGCTCCATGGCGGCGAGGAAGCCCTCCACCCGGCGGTCGGCCGGGTGGTTGCCGGCCGGGCCGGAGGCCATGCCGATCCGGCGGTGGCCGAGGCGGTGGAGGTGGTCCACCGCGAGTTCGGCGGCGAGCGCGTCGTCGGTGGAGAACACCGGCGCCGGATGCCCGTCCGCGAACTCGCCGTTGATGCCCAGGTAGGGCACCCGGCGGTCGCGCAGCAGTTCGTAGGTCTCGACGTCCGCGCCGTCCACCGTGTTGCTGGCGGAGAGGAAGACCACGGCGGCGATGCCGCGGTCGACCAGGGCGGAGACGAACTCGCGCTCCTGCACCCCGCCGGGGAAGGCGGGGCAGAGCACCATCTTCAGCCCGTGCGGGGCGAGCGCGGACTCGATCCGCTCGGCCACGTCGGCGAAGAACGGGTTGGACACCCGCTCCGTCACCACGGCGACCAACTGGCCGGGCGTGGAACGCTCGTAGCCGAGCTCGGACATCGCCCGCTCGACCGCGTCGCGGGTCTTCTTGGCGACGCCCTGCCGCCGGTTGATCACCCGGCTGACGGTCGCCTCGCTGACACCGGCGCGAGCCGCGAGTTCGGTGATGCCGACCTTCATTCCGCCCCTTCCACCTCGGTGGCCCCCACCGGACCACTGAGCACGGCGAGTCCGGACCTCGGCACCGGCAGCGCGTGCAGGCCGGGCGCGAGGCCCAGCGGCCTGCGCTCGATGATACGGCCGGACGGTCCGTAGGCGGTCAGCTCGGTCTCGCCCCCGGGCTCGGCGACCTCCAGGACGATCCGGTCGGAGGCCGAACCGTTCACCAGCACCAGTTCCTGACGCCAGGTCAGGTCGACCGGGACGACCTGCTCGGAGTGCACGCTGACCAGACCGGTGCCGTCCAGGTCGGCGCGGACCACGGGGTAGAGCTCGTCCGGGCGACCGGGCTCCACCACGCCGTCCAGCAGCACGCCGCGCAGCCTGGTCCACTGGCCGAGCCAGAAGGCGATCGCGGCCCGGTGGTCCTCGGGCACCTCGGTGAGCCGCACCGAGACCTGCGGGACGGAGTGCAGGGCGCCGATCAACTGCCGGGCCACGCTGTGTGCGGGCGCCTCGCGGTGCCAGAGCAGCATGTCCGAGTGGACCGCGCCGCCGATCGCCAGGAAGGCGGTGTCGATGGTGCGGACCCGGTTGGCGGTGGAGTCCGCCGGGCAGTCGAAGGAGCGCAGCAGGTTCCCGTACGGGGCCATGCCGGGGCCGGTGTACGGCTGGCGCAGCTCCAGCAGCAGGCCGGGGCGGACGAGTTCCAGCTCGCGGCGGACCTCGGCCAGCAGCTCGGTCATGGCCCGGCCGACGTCGGGGCCGCCGTCGCCGGCGTGCACCATCGCCTCGTCCAGGAAGTCCAGCTTGAGGCCGTCCAGCCCGTGGTCGTGGACCAGCCGGACGCAGAGCGCGACCACGTGCGCCCGGACCTCGGGCAGCCGGGGGTCCAGCACGTAGGCGCCGGGGACGCCGGCCCGCACGGTGGGCCGCCACCTGTCGTACGCCTCGGAGTCCGGGCCGACCAGCAGCGGGGCGACCCAGAGCAGGTAGTGCAGGCCCAGGCCGCGCACCTCGGCGACGTGCGCGGTCAGGTCGGGGAACTTGGCCGGGTCGGGCCGCCAGTCGCCGCAGCCGGCGTAGCCGCGGCCGTGGCCGCCGAGCTGCCAGCCGTCGTCCAGGATCAGCGCGCCGAAGCCCAGGGTGGTGGCCAGCGCGGCCTCGGCGGTCACGGAGTCCGCGTCCACCTGCTGGTTGAAGGCGTACCAGGTCGAGTACACCGGGGTGCGGGCGCCGTCCGGCACCGGCATCGGGGTGATCCCGGCGGCGTACCACGCGCGCAGGGTGCGCATCGCGGTGGCCACCGAGGCCGAGCGCGGGACGAAGAGCAGCCGGTGCCCGCCGGGGGCGGGGGGCAGCAGCAGCTGCACCACGAAGCTGTCGGTCTCCTCGGAGACCCCGAACCGCAGCCGCGCCTCGGGCACCGGGTCGGCGGCCGCGAAGGTGAGCAGGGTGGTGCCGGCGTGGTCGTAGAGGCAGCCGGTGGCGAGTGCGTCCACCAGCGAGACCGCGGCCTTCCCCTCCCAGTCCGCGGTCAGGGTCCGGCGCCAGCCGCCCTGCGGGTGCCAGTAGCCGGCGGCGTCGCCGAGCGGCACCGAGAGCCGGACCTCGACGGGCCCGCCGTCGGCCGAGTCGACCGCCACCATCCGGATGCCGGAGGGGAGTTCGGTGCTGGACCAGTGCCCGCCGGGCACCGCGACCGAGACCAGGTCGAGCAGCGGCTCGAAGGTGGCCGGGGCCAACTCGGCTGTGGTGACTGCCTCTTGGCCGATCTGGTCGATGTGGTTGATGGTCATTCCTTCACCGCCCCTGCGAGGAGTCCGGAGACGAAGTGCTTCTGAAGTGCCAGGAAGAGGGCCGCCATCGGCAGGGCGGCGATCGCCGTGCCGGCCAGGATGGCGCCGTAGTCGGTGTCGTCCACGCCCTGCAGCGAGGCCAGCGCGACCGGGATGGTGAGCGCGCTCTCGCTGCGCAGCACCGTGAGCGGCCAGATGAACTCGTTCCACTGGAAGAGGAAGAGGAAGATGGCCAGCGCGGCCAGCGCGGGCCGCATCGGGGGCAGCGCCACCCGCAGGAAGAGCCGCAGTTCGCCGCAGCCGTCCACCCGGCCGGAGTCGAGCAGCTCGTTCGGGAGGGTGGACATCGACTGCCGCATCAGGAAGATGCCGAACGGCAGCGCCAGGTTGGGCAGGATGACGGCCTGGTAGGTGTCCAGCCAGGTCAGCTCGGCCATCAGGCGGAACAGCGGCACCAGGGTGACCTGGGACGGGATCACCAGACCCAGCATCAGGAGGCCGAACAGCGCCTCCTTGCCCTTGAACTCGAACTTGGCGAAGCCGTAGCCGGCCAGGGTGCAGATCACCCCGGCGGTCAGCGTGTAGACCACCGCGATGCCCAGGGAGTTGCCCACCACCCGGCCGAAGTCGGCCTTCTCCTGCAGCGAGTTGAGGTTGTCCAGCAGGTGCCCGCCGGGCAGCAGCGGCGGCGGGGAGGTGAAGATCTCCTTGGAGCTGTGGGTGGCGGCGATGATCAGCCAGTAGAACGGGACCAGGACGGCGGCCAGGGTGATGGCCAGCGACCAGGTCAGGCCGATCGACTTGGCGGTGCGGTGCTCGGTGCGGGCGCTCATGACTTGTCCCCCAGCAGCTTGAACTGGACGAGGCCGAGGGCACCGATGATCAGCGCCAGCGCGTAGGCGATCGCCGAGGCGTAGCCGAAGTCGAAGTACTTGAAGGCGTTCTGGTACAGGTACATGCCGATGGTCAGGGTCGCGTTGTCGGGCCCGCCGCCGGTGAGGACGTACGGCTCGTCGAAGATCTGCAGGGTGCCGATGGTGGAGAGCACCGTGGTGAGCAGCAGGGCCGGCTTGATGCCGGGCAGGGTCACGTGCCGGAACGCCTTCCAGGCGCCCGCCCCGTCCACCGCGGCCGCGTCGTACAGCTCGGCGGGGACGGACTGCAGGCGGGCGAGCAGGATGACCGCGTTGTAACCGGTGTAGTGCCAGGTCAGTGCCAGCCCGAGCGAGATCTTCGCCCAGAGCGGGTCGGTCAGCCAGGGGACGTCCGCCCCGAGCAGCCAGTTGACCAGGCCGTACTGCTGGTTGAGCAGGACGGAGAAGATGATCCCGTAGGCCACCAGGCCGGTGATCATCGGCAGGAAGAAGCCGAGCCGGAACACGGACCGGGCCCGCAGCAGCGAGGAGTTGAGCGCCACTGCGAGGCCGGTCGCGAGGGTCAGCATGAGCGGCACCTGGATCGCCAGGATGACCGCGCTGTTCCCGAGGGAGGTCCAGAACAGCGGGTCGTCGAGCAGCCTGGCGTAGTTGTCCAGGCCGGCGAAGGTCTCGGTGCCTCCGGTGGAGCGGTACAGGCTGAGCCGGAACGAGGCGGCGATCGGGTAGACCTTGAAAGCCGCGAACAACAGCAGCGCCGGGAGGACGAACAGGTACGGCAGCGCACGCCGCCTCGCCGGGGTCATCGAACGACCTTGCGCCCGGTCTGCTGGGCGAGCTGGTCGGCGGCCTGCTTCAGGACCTCGGCCGGGTCGGCACCCTTGAGCAGGACCTTGGTCTGAGCGTCCGTCACCACCTTGAGGGCACGGGCGTAGTCGGCCGAGTAGTTGGTGGCCGGCGACGGCGTCTGCAGGGCCTTGAGGAAGATCTCGCCCTGCTTCTGGCCGCTGAAGAACGGCGACGGGGTGTGGAAGGCCGAGTCCTCGTAGGCGGACATCAGGGCCGGCGCGATGCCCTTGCCCTTGTAGATGGCGACCTGGGAGGCCGGGCGGGTCAGCACGAACTCGATGAAGCTCCAGGCGGCGGCCTGCTGCTTGCTGGAACCGGAGACGGCCAGGTGGGTCGAGTTCACGGTGGCCGCGTTGGTGCCGCCCTGGCGGACGGCCGGGGGGAGCCGGACCTTCCACTTGCCGGCCTCCTGCGGTACCAGGCCCTCGATGATCCCGCCGAACCAGGTCGGCCAGGGCAGCACCGCGGAGGTGGTGTCCTTGATGGAGTTCTCCAGCGCGCTCCAGCCGCCGGACAGGTCGGCGACCAGGCCCGCGTCGTTCAGCTTCTTGATGATGGTCATCGCGGTGACCGCCTGCGGCGAGTCCAGGGTGATCGCGCCGTCCATGTTGAAGTAGAAGGCGCCCTGGAGCTGGAGCAGCAGCTGGAAGAAGTTGGCGGCGTCGGCCTGCGAGGCGGGCTTGTCGATGCCCAGCAGGTACTTGCCGGTCTTTTCCTTGAGCTTCTTGCCCGCCTCGATGACCTCGTCCCAGGTCTGCAGCCCCTCGACGTCCACCCCGGCCTGCTCGAACAGGTCGGCGCGGTACCAGAAGCCGCCCGAGTTGGCCTCCCACGGCAGGGCGTTGACCCGGCCCTTGGGCGCCACGGTCTCCCACAGGCCGGCGGCGAAGGCGTTCTGGTACTTGGTGGCGCCGAGCGGGCCGAGGTCGGCCAGGCCGTTCGGGAACTTCTCGACGTAGCTCGGCAGGTAGTCGACGCCGATGTGCAGGACGTCGGCCAGGCCGGCGCCGCCGGCCGCCATGCCGGTGGTGATCTTGTCCCAGATGGCGGGGTTGCCGATGTCCTGGACGGTGACCTTGATGTCCGGGTACGCCTTGTTGAACTCCGGCAGGAGCGCCTTGAGCTGGGCGGCGGGGCCCTGCCAGCTCCAGACCGAGATCTCGCCCTTCTTGGCGTCGCCCGCGCCGCCGCCCTTGGCGTCGGTGCCGGCGCCGGTGCCGGAGCACGCGGTGGTGAGGCCGGTCAGCCCGGCGCCCACGGTGATGGCGCCGCCGAGTCTGAGCAGTCCGCGTCTGTCGAGGTCCATGGTGTCTGCCTTTCGAGGGTGGGTGACGGCTGGACGTTAGCAACGCTGCCAGCAGACTTGCAATGGCGTGATGAAAACTTTCTTCGCCGGTGTGCAAGAGGATTGAAAGCCTTAGCGCGGGCTGTTAGCTTCGCTGCACCCTCTACAGGCGACCCAGGAGACCCTGATGCGACGCGCCTCAACGACGCTGCTCACTGCTCTCGCACTGCTCGCACCGCTCGCCCCACAGACCTTCGCGGTGGCCGAAGCCGCCACCGCCAAGGTGCCGACCGTGGTCAACCCCGGTTTCGAACTCGGCACCCGGGGCTGGAACTTCACCTCCGGCTCCGGAGTGGCCACCAACTACCCGCACGGCGGCGCCAAGCTCGCCTACCTCGACGGCGGCCCCGGGTTCCGGATCAGCCAGACGCTGACCGCCCCGGTGGACGGCCGGTACGACATCTCGGCCTGGATCGCGGCCGGCGGCCAGGGTGGCCGCTTCGCGGTGAAGGTCAACGGCGCGGAGGCCGGATCGGTCACCGTTCCGGCCCGCTTCGAGTACGCCCGGCACACCGTCAGCCGGGTCGGGGTGCACAAGGGCGACAAGCTGGAGATCGCCTTCGAGTCCGGCGACGCCTGGCTCAACATCGACGACGTGATGATCTCCCCGGCGGCCCCGGCCGACCCGGTCGCCACCTCCTCCGACCCGCGGGTCGTGGAGATGTTCGACTGGGCCAAGCGCAAGGCCAACTCCTGGGTGCTGCTCGCCGGTTCGACCGGCCCGGTGAACGTCGACGAGAACAACCGCTTCGGCACCGGCGCCGCCGTCTACGGCCCCTCGTACTGGGCGGGCTACGCCAACCGCAGCGGCTACTACTCCCGCGACATGGCCCACCAGGTGGTCGGCGCCCAGGTGCTCGGGCTGACCGCCGAGAACCGCACCATGCTGCGCTCGTTCGCGGCCTCGGCCACCGAGGCGCACAAGTACTACCCGGTCTGGGCGCACAACTTCGACACCGGCACCTACCTGAGCATCGACTACCGCCGCCCCGACCTCTTCGTCCGCGAGGTGCCGGCCCCGTTCGAGCTGGTGGAGAAGGCGGCCCAGGCGTACCGCTGGAGCGGGGACAAGGCCTACGTCGAGGACGAGGTGTTCTGGGACTTCTACCGGCACACCACGGAGGAGTTCGTCGCCCTGCACAACCAGGCGAAGCCGAACGGCGGGGTGGCCGTCGCGGAGGGCACCGGCAAGGGCATCTTCTCCGGCACCGCCAGCTACAACGAGCAGGGCAACGAGAAGCTGGCCGAGGCCGGTGACGGCATAGCCGCCCAGTACCAGGCCTACCTCGGCCTGGCCGCGCTGGCCCGGGGCAAGGGCGACACGGCGCTGGCCGCCAGGGCCGAGCAGCAGGCCGCCGCCCTCAAGCAGTACTTCAACTCCGAGTGGAGCGGCGCCGGTTCGGGCGCGGACATGGTCCGGGCGTACTCACTGGACGGCACCGCGTTCAAGGGCTGGGGGCTGGAGAACAGCTGGTTCATGCCGATGAAGCGGATCATCGAGGCCGGCCCGCGCAACGAGGCCTACCTGGACTACGTGGACACCCAGGCGGCCGGCCCCGACGGCCCGTCCAACATCGAGGCCTTCACCTACCTGCCGGACACCTTCTTCGCCAACAACCGCAACGACGCCGCCTGGAAGTGGATGAAGTACGTCTACGACCAGCGCGACGTGCAGCACGTGAACGCCTCGCAGGGCCCGAACGGCGACTACCCCGAGGTCTCCTTCACCCTGGTCGGCCAGACCGTCTCCGGCCTGCTCGGCCTGGAGCCGGACGCCCCGAACCGCAGGCTCACCACGCAGTCCCGGCTGCCCGCCGGGATGGACTGGCTGCAGGTGGACGACATCCCGGTCGGCAAGGACCGGATCGGCCTGCGTCAGGACGGGGTCAACCGCTCCACCCTGACCAACCACTCGGCGAGCCGCACCTACACCTGGGAGGCCCGGTTCGCCGGCAGCCACCCGACGCTGAGCGTGGACGGGGTGGCGCGCAAGGCGCGGACCAAGGTCGAGCACGGGGTCACCTACACCTACCTCACCGTCAAGGTGGCGGCGGGGCAGACGGTCTCGGTCGCGGTCTGACGACCCGTCCGGGCCGGTGGGGATCAGCCCCCCACCGGCCCGGACGGCCCGCTCACTCGCCGCGCAGCGCGTGCAGCTGGTCCAGGAACCACTGCTGCGGCGGCAGCGCGGTGGCCGCGGCGGCCAACCGCTTGGTGCGGTCGGCCCGTTCGGCCTCCGGCATGGTGAGGGCGCGGTGCAGCGCCTCGGCGGTGGCGATCACGTCGTAGGGGTTCACCACCACCGAGTCCTCGCCCAGCTCGGCGTGGGCGCCGGCCTCCCGGGAGAGCACCAGGGCGCAGCCCGCGTCGGAGACCACCGGGACCTCCTTGGCGACCAGGTTCATCCCGTCCCGGATCGGGTTGACCAGGGCCACGTCGGCCAGCCGGTAGGCGGCCAGCGAGCGCGGGAAGTCGTCGTTCACGTGCAGGATCAGCGGCTGCCAACCCGCCGTCCCGAACTCGTCGTTGATCTCCTGGGCGGTCCGCTGCACGGCGGCGGTGTACTCGCGGTACTCCGGCAGGTCGTGCCGGGAGGGGTAGGCGAAGGCGACGTGCACCACCCGGTCCTGCCACTCGGGGCGGGTGCGCAGCAGGTGCCGGTAGGCCAGCAGACCGCGGACGATGTTCTTGCTGAGCTCGGTGCGGTCCACCCGGACGATGGTCCGACGGTCGCCGACGGCCTCCCGGAGGGTGGCCAACCTGGCGTCCACGTCCGGCTGGTGGGCCCGCTCGCGGAGGAAGTCGGCGTCCGCGCCCAGCCCGTGCACCCCCAGTGCGGTGGTCCGCCCGGCGTGGGTGACGGTGAGTGCCGCGCGGTCCACGACGGCGCCCAGCACCGCCTCGCAGCAGTCCGCGAAGGCCAGCGCCCAGCGCCGGGTGAGGAAGCCGGCCCGGTCCGCGCCGAGGATGCCGGTGAGCACGTCGGCCGCCACGTCGTCCGGCAGCAGCCGGTAGTACTCGGGCGGGGCCCACGGGGTGTGCGAGAAGTGACCGATCCTCAGGTCCGGCCGCAGCTCGCGGAGCAGGGCGGGGGCGAGCGAGAGGTGGTAGTCCTGCACCAGGACCGCGGCGTCCGGTGCGGCCTCGGCGGCCAGGGCCTCGGCGAAGGCGGTGTTGTAGGCCCGGTAGGAGTCCCACTCGCGGCGGAAGCGGTCGTCGAAGACCGGTGCCACCGGGGTCTCGTACAGCAGGTGGTGGACGAACCAGAGGGTGGAGTTGGCCACCCCGTTGTACGCCCGGGCGAATGTGCCGGGGTCGATGTCGAGCATCCGGACGGCCTGACCGCCGACCTGGTGCCCGGCCAGGTCGAGCCGGCCGTCGGGGGCCTGCCGGGCGGCGGTGCGGTCCGCCTCGGAGAGGGCGGCGCACACCCAGACGGCGGACGGGTCGTCGATCGCGGAGAGCCCGGAGACCAGCCCGCCGCCGCCTCTGCGCAGCGTCAGCGACCCGTCGTCCTCGGCGGTGAAGGACACCGGCCCCCGGTTGGAGGCCACCAGGATGGGGGCGGCCCCGGTCTGATTCGAACGTTCGGTCGCGAGATCGGCCATGTCACCAACCTTGCCTCGCACCCCCGGGGGCAAACCAGTCGGCACACGGGGGCTCACCGTCGGTGGTACTCCGGCACGGTCACCATCGGCGGCCGCTCCAGTGCGCCGACCGGATGGGTGTGGGCGGTGAACTCCCGGCTGGCCGGGTCCCGGGTGAACTGGGTGAGCAGCGGACGGACCAGGTCCTGCGTGCTCTTCAGCCGGTCGGTCCGGTCCAGCCGCTCCAGCGCGGTGCGGTAGATCGTCGCCGCCATCCGCCCGAGGGCCTGGCCGTCCTGGTGCCGGTGGTGCCGCACCCCGACGTCCACCTGGGCCAGCGCGTCCAGCCCGGCCAGCTCCAGCGCGTCCACCAGCAGGCCGAGCTCCACCCCGTAGCCGGTGGGGAAGGGCAGCCGCTCCAGCAGGGACCGGCGGGCCGCGTACTCGCCGCCCAAGGGCTGGACGAATCCGGCCAGTTGGGGCCAGTGGAGGTTCAGCAGGGGGCGCGCCACCAGCTCGGTGACCCGCCCGCCGCCGGCCGGGACGACGGCCCCGTCGGTCTCCAGGGGCCGGTCGTACATCGCCTTCACCAGGTGGATCGACGGGTCGGTCAGCAGCGGCCCGACGATCCCGGAGACGAAGGCCGGGTCGAACTCGCGCAGGTCCGCGTCCACGAAGCAGACGATCTCCCCGGAGGTGGCCAGCAGCGAGCGCCAGAGCACCTCGCCCTTGCCCGCCACCGCCGGCAGCCGGGGCAGCACCTCGTCCCGGTGCACCACCCGGGCGCCGGCCTCCGCCGCGATCCGGGCCGTGCCGTCGGCCGAGCCGGAGTCCACCACCACCAGCTCGTCCACCAGCGGCAGACGCTCCATCAGCTCGCGGCGGATCACCCGGACGATCCCGCCGACGGTCGACTCCTCGTCCAGGGCCGGCAGCACCACGCTGATCGTCCCGGCCGGCCCCGCCGCCCGCTTGGCCGCCAGCAGTGCCTCCAACGGCCGGTCGCCGGCGCTCCAGGAGCGCCGGCACAGCCAGTCGGACACCTCCGGCAGCAACTCCTCGGCAGGGTCGGACGGCTGAGGCTGGTCGGGCACTGTCTCGTCTCCTCGCGCTTCGCATCTCGTACCTCGGACGGCCGGTTCCCGCTCCGGCGCCTTCGGATACAGTCTTCGTACTGCGGTCAGACCTTCGCACGTCGGGGTCGGCCGGAGAGCAGGACCACAACTTCACAGAGCTCATCCAGAGGGACTGAGGGAACGGCCCGTTGACGTCCCGGCAACCTTCTCGCGCGATCAGGCCCATCTGCGGCCACGGCGGGACAGGTGCCAATTCCGGCCTGTGGCGCGACCGCGTCACGGGGAAGATGAGGAGAGAGGCCTCCGCCACCATGGCTACCGCTGTTTCCGCCGCACCCACCGTCGACCTCGGGCCCGCCGACCAGCTGTCCTGTCGCGAGTGCGGCACCAAGTTCCCGCTCGGCCCCAGCTTCGCCTGCCTCGAGTGCTTCGGCCCGCTGGAGATCGCCTACGACTTCGGCTCCGCGGACGCCGAGGCGCTGCGCAAGCGGATCGAGGCCGGCCCGGCCTCCATCTGGCGCTACGCCCCGCTGCTGCCCGTCCCGGCCGACGTGGCCTCCAAGCCCAACCTCAACCCGGGCTGGACCCCGCTGGTGAAGGCCGACAACCTCGGCCGCGAGCTCGGCTTCACCGCCCAGCTGCACGTCAAGGACGACTCGGGCAACCCGACCCACTCCTTCAAGGACCGCGTGGTGGCCTGCGCCATCGAGGCGGCGCGCGCGTTCAACTTCACCACCCTGTCCTGCTCCTCCACCGGCAACCTGGCCGGTGCGGTGGGCGCGGCGGCGGCCCGGGCCGGCTTCAAGTCCTGCGTGTTCATCCCGCACGACCTGGAGCAGGGCAAGGTCGTGATGGCCGGTGTCTACGGCGGCGAGCTGGTCGGCATCGAGGGCAACTACGACGACGTGAACCGCTTCTGCTCCGAGCTGATCGGCGACCCGGCCGGCGAGGGCTGGGGCTTCGTCAACGTCAACCTCCGCCCGTACTACGGCGAGGGCTCCAAGACCCTGGCGTACGAGATCTGCGAGCAGCTCGGCTGGCGCCTGCCGGAGCAGATCGTCATCCCGATCGCCTCGGGCTCCCAGCTCACCAAGATCGACAAGGGTCTGCAGGAGCTGATCAAGCTCGGCCTGGTCGAGGACCGGCCCTACAAGATCTTCGGCGCCCAGGCCGAGGGCTGCTCCCCGGTCTCCGCCGCCTTCAAGGCCGGCCGCGACGTGATCAAGCCGGTCAAGCCCGACACCATCGCCAAGTCGCTGGCGATCGGCAACCCGGCCGACGGCCCGTACGTGCTGGACATCGCCCGCCGCACCGGCGGTGCGGTGGAGGACGTCACCGACGCCGAGGTGGTCGAGGCCATCAAGCTGCTGGCCCGCACCGAGGGCATCTTCGCCGAGACCGCGGGCGGCGTGACCATCGGCGTGCTGAAGAAGCTGGTGGAGACCGGGCAGCTCGACCCGGCCAAGGAGACCGTGGCGATCAACACCGGTGACGGCCTGAAGACCCTGGACGCCGTCTCCGACGCCGGTCTGACCGCCACCATCCGCCCGACCCTGGAGTCCTTCCGCGCGGCCGGCCTGGCCTCCGCCTGATCCCCCCTCAGCACCGGTTTAGGAGTACCCCCATGAGCGCCACCGTCCGCATCCCGACCATCCTGCGCACCTACACCGGCGGCGCCGCCGAGGTGGCCGCCGAGGGCGCCACCCTGGCCGCCGTGATCGCCGACCTGGACGCCAACCACCCCGGCATCGCCGCCCGGGTGCTGGACGACGCCGGCAAGCTGCGCCGCTTCGTGAACGTCTACGTGAACGACGACGACGTGCGCTTCGCCGAGGGCCTGGAGACCGAGATCAAGGACGGCACCAGCATCTCGATCATTCCGGCCGTGGCCGGGGGCTGCTGAACCGGCTGCTCCGCAGTACGGCGCAATCGACGGGCCGTCACCGCGACCGGAACGAATGATTCCGGTTATTCGGTGGCGGCCCGCCGCATGTCGCGGTGAATTTCCGTCAGGTGCCAGGGGGTAGAGTGCGGAGTCGGATCGGAGGTTTCGAATCCCGTCCGGCGGTACGGCTGAGTCGTGCACGCAGGGCCCGTCCGTCGGTTGAGACGTCGGGCGCCCGCGGTGGGACGGGAAGTGTCAGGCCAGCGTCAGGAATCTGACAGCGTCTCCTCCCGATTGGTCCGCTATGCCCGGAGCGAATTGCCGCTCCCTGAGGCTTTCCTCCCGTCACATCCCTTTCGTCACACGGTGAATTCGGCGAAGTTGACCCTGTTGCAGAGGGCGTCTGTCCGGATACATTCAGCGGCGGTCGGCGCGTTCAAGCAATGACCGCGGCTACGCCCAGGGGGGGTTCCCTCGGGCGTGTGCCGGTACAGACCTGGGTCCGCATCCTGTGGACCCGCGAAGGGCCAGCACAGCACAAGGGGAGTTCGGAATGGCTCAGGGCACCGTCAAGTGGTTCAACGCGGAGAAGGGCTACGGCTTCATCGCGGTCGACGGTGGTGCGGACGTGTTCGTCCACTACAGCGCGATCCAGATGGACGGCTACCGCACCCTCGAGGAGGGCCAGCGGGTCGAGTTCGAGATCTCCCAGGGGCAGAAGGGCCCGCAGGCGGACATGGTCCGCGCGGCGGTCTGACCTTCCGCACCTGCGGACCTCGGCTCGGCTTCGGGCTGGCAGTCTCCACGCTTCGCCGGCAGGCCCGTACGACACCACGTCGTACGGGCCTGTCGTCGTGTGCGCGCGGGGCGGCGGCGCGGGTGCCCGTATCACGATTGGGCTTGCACTCGATACCCGAGAGTGCTAATCATTGGCGTTAGCACTCACAGCATGAGAGTGACAACGGACCGGGTCGGTGAGGCCCCCGGGAGCGGTAGGGGACAAGACCCCCGCACACCAGGGCCGTCCGTCGCGGGCGCCCTCCGGTCCGGCGCAGTCGACGTGTCCTGGAGGACCACTTCCGATGGCCAAGATCATCGCTTTTGACGAGGAAGCTCGCCGCGGACTCGAGCGCGGCATGAACCAGCTTGCCGACGCCGTCAAGGTGACGCTGGGCCCCAAGGGCCGCAACGTCGTCCTTGAGAAGAAGTGGGGCGCCCCCACGATCACCAACGACGGCGTCTCCATCGCCAAGGAGATCGAGCTCGAGGACCCGTACGAGAAGATCGGCGCGGAGCTCGTCAAGGAGGTCGCCAAGAAGACCGACGACGTCGCGGGTGACGGCACCACCACCGCCACCGTGCTCGCCCAGGCGCTCGTCCGCGAGGGTCTGCGCAACGTCGCCGCCGGCGCCAACCCGATGGCCCTGAAGCGCGGCATCGAGAAGGCCGTCCAGGCCGTCTCCGACCAGCTGCTGGCCCAGGCCAAGGACGTGGAGACCAAGGAGCAGATCGCCTCCACCGCCTCCATCTCCGCCGCCGACACCCAGATCGGCGAGCTCATCGCCGAGGCGATGGACAAGGTCGGCAAGGAAGGCGTCATCACCGTCGAGGAGAGCAACACCTTCGGTCTGGAGCTCGAGCTCACCGAGGGCATGCGCTTCGACAAGGGCTACATCTCCGCCTACTTCGCCACCGACCTGGAGCGGATGGAGTCCTCCTTCGAGGACCCGTACATCCTGATCGCCAACTCCAAGATCGGCTCGGTCAAGGACCTGCTCCCGCTGCTGGAGAAGGTCATGCAGAGCGGCAAGCCGCTCGTCATCATCGCCGAGGACGTCGAGGGCGAGGCCCTGTCGACCCTGGTCGTGAACAAGATCCGTGGCACCTTCAAGTCCGTCGCCGTCAAGGCCCCGGGCTTCGGTGACCGCCGCAAGGCCATGCTCGGCGACATCGCCATCCTCACCGGTGGCACCGTCATCTCCGAGGAGGTCGGCCTCAAGCTGGAGAACGCCGGTCTCGACCTGCTGGGCACCGCCCGCAAGGTGGTCATCACCAAGGACGAGACCACCATCGTCGACGGTGGCGGCGACAGCGACCAGGTCGCCGGCCGCGTGAACCAGATCCGCGCCGAGATCGAGAACTCCGACTCGGACTACGACCGCGAGAAGCTCCAGGAGCGCCTGGCCAAGCTCGCCGGTGGCGTCGCCGTCATCAAGGCCGGTGCCGCGACCGAGGTCGAGCTCAAGGAGCGCAAGCACCGCATCGAGGACGCCGTCCGCAACGCGAAGGCCGCCGTCGAGGAGGGCATCGTCGCCGGTGGTGGCGTCGCGCTGCTGCAGGCCGGTGTCGCCTTCGACAAGCTGGAGCTGACCGGCGACGAGGCCACCGGTGCCAACATCGTGCGCGTCGCGCTCGAGGCCCCGATCAAGCAGATCGCCACCAACGCCGGCCTCGAGGGTGGCGTCGTCGTGGAGAAGGTCCGCAACCTCGAGTCCGGTTGGGGCCTCAACGCCGCGACCAACGAGTACGTCGACCTGATCGCCGCCGGCATCATCGACCCGGCCAAGGTCACCCGCTCCGCCCTCCAGAACGCCGCCTCCATCGCGGCGCTCTTCCTCACCACCGAGGCCGTCATCGCCGACAAGCCGGAGAAGGCCGCCGCGGCCGCCGGCGGCGGCATGCCGGGCGGTGACATGGACTTCTGATCCTCCCGAGGATCGGCAAGCTCCGGAACGTCCGTCAGGGCGGTCTCCCCTCACCGGGGAGGCCGCCCTGCGGCGTTTCACCGACCCGGGGGACCGCGGTGGCGGCCGGACGGACCTGACGGAGAGCCGCCCGGTCACTCGCCCGGTCCGGTTCCTGCGGCGGGTGGGGGAGGGGACAATGGGGGGATGAGTTCCGATGGCATCGAGAGTGCGCTGCACGCGGCGCGGGCGTTGATCCTGGCCGATCTGACGGCGCGTGACGTGGCCGATCCGCAGGTGGTGTCGCTGGTGGAGGAGGTGCTCACCAAGCGGCGGTGGTGGGTGGAGCAGTGGCCGGACGGGGTGGAGTACCTGGCGGGGCTGGTGGCGCAGGACGTGCAGGACGCGCTGCTGGAGGGGTACGGACGGTGGCCGGTGTGCCGGTCGTGCGCGGCCGAGGGGGATCCGCACGCGCTGGGCGTGGAGCCGGAGTTGGGGCCGGAGCCGCACTGGGTGTGCGGCAAGGAGGGCGTGGCGGTGGCCCCGGTGGGGTCGCTGACGTGATCCTGGTCGACCCGCCCACCTGGCCGGGGCACGGGAAGTACTGGTCGCACCTGGTGAGCGACGTCTCGTACGCGGAGCTGCACGCCTTCGCGGAGCGGCTGGGCGCCCCCGCGAGGGGCTTCGAGCGGGACCACTACGACATCCCGGCGCACTGGTACGAGAAGGCGGTGGCCCTCGGCGCGGAGCCGGTCGGCAGCAAGGAGCTGGTCGCCCGCCTCAGCGCGGCGGGCCTGCGCCGCCGCAAGGCGGACGTCCGGGGCCCGCGCCCGGCCTGACGGCCCGTCGGACCGGCCTGCCGACGGCTCGGTCGGCGCGGCCGGCCCAGAGGTTCGCCGGACCTCTCCGGCGGCCCCGCCCCGTCCGACGGCCGGCGACGGCCCGCACCCCGGGGGCACCGGCTCTCGCCGGGTCCTGGTCCGCGCGGCCGGCGGCCGGCCGGCCCGGCGTCAGCCGCCGAGCAGCAGCAGTTCGCCCCCGAGGTTGCGGCGGGCGGCGGCGTCGTAGCGTTCGCGGGCCTCGGGGGTGCGGTAGAGCGCGGGCAGGTCGAGGAGTTGGCGCAGGATCGCCGCCCGGCCGGCCCGGAAGGCGTCCTCGGGGACGAACGCGTACTCCTCGCGGACGGCGGCGGCGTAGGCGGCGTACTGCTCGGGGGTGCCGCCGAGCACCGCGAGGTCGGCGTCGCAGAGGACCTCGCCGTTGCGGTCGCCCTCGGCCGGGTGGTGGCCGACCGTCAGGCGGACCAGGCGGGCCACCTCCTCGACCAACTCCCCGCCCAGGCCCGCCTCCCGCAGGGCGCGGACGGCCAGTGCCGCGGAGCGCTCCTCGTTCTCGGAGCGGTCCGGCCGGTACACCGCGTCGTGGAACCAGGCGGCCAGCCGGACGGCGTCGGCGTCCTCCGCGTGCCCGGCCAGCTCGTCGACCACGTCCAGCACCGCCGCCAGGTGGGCGGTGGTGTGGTAGCGGCGCTGGGGTTCGGCCCAGCGGCCGAGCAGGTCCTCGGCGTACGGGCCGGGGTCGGCGGTGGCGCCGCAGCGGGTGAGCAGGTCGTGCCAGCGGGCGGACAGCGAGGCGGTCATGACGGTCATTCTGCTCCTCTCCGGCCGGTGTGATCCAGACTATATGCCGTTCACCGACTTATGTCGCACACTTGAGTCATCGGCGCGCGGCGGCTATACATACTCGGTATGCAAGACGTTCCGTCGTCCCGAGGGGGGGCCATGTCCGGATCCGGATCACACGCAGGGGCCGTGCTGCGGCTGGAGGGCGTCGGCCGCGTGCACGGCAAGGGCGCCGCCGAGGTGCACGCGCTGCACCCGATCGACCTCGAGGTGCGCGCCGGGGAGTTCCTGGCCGTGATGGGGCCGTCCGGCTCCGGCAAGTCGACGCTGCTCGCGCTGGCCGGCGGCCTGGACCGGCCGTCCACCGGCCGGGTGCTGGTCGAGGGCACGCCCTTGGAGGGCCTGAGCCGGGCCGGGCTGGCCGACGTCCGCCGCCGTTCGGTGGGTTACGTGTTCCAGTCGTACAACCTGATCCCGTCCCTGACGGCGGCCGAGAACATCGCGCTGCCACGGGAGTTGGACGGCATCCCGGCCCGCACGGCCCGCGCCGAGGCGCTGGTCGCGCTGGAGGAGCTGGGCATCGCCGAGCTGGCGGACCGCTTCCCGGAGGAGATGTCGGGTGGTCAGCAGCAGCGGGTGGCGATCGGCCGGGCGCTGGCCGGCGAGCGCCGGCTGGTGCTGGCCGACGAGCCGACCGGTGCGCTGGACACCGCGACCGGGGACGCCGTGCTCGCCCTGCTGCGGGCCCGCTGCGACGCGGGGGCGGCGGCCGTGATGGTGACCCACGACCCCTCGCACGCGGCCTGGGCGGACCGGGTGGTCTCGCTGCGCGACGGCCGGATCGTCGACGAGGCCGTGCGCGCCCCGCAGTCGGCGGGAGCGGCCCGATGAGCTCCTGGCGTCCGCTGCTCAGGATGGCCCGCCGGGACGCGCTGCGGGCCAAGGGTCGCAGTGCGCTGGTGGCGGCGATGATCGCGCTGCCGGTGCTCGGCGCGACCGGGGTGGACGTGGTCCACCGCTCCACCCAGCTGACCGCCGCCGAGCGGTCCGACCGGCTGATGGGCCGGGCCGACGCGCTGATCGGCGCGTACGACCTCGGGCGCGTGGTCGAGCAGGCGGTGTTCCCGGCGGACGGCGTGCGGGTGCTGCCGCAGCGGCCGGATGTGCCGTCGACCCCCGAGCAGAAGCGGGCCGTGTCCGCCGAACCGACCGAGCTGCTGGGCGAGTTGCTCCCCAAGGGCAGCGTGCTGACCCCGGCCAGGACCGGCCCGGTCGCGGTGGTCGGGAGCAAGGACGGGATGGCCTCGGTCGAGACCTTCGAGGCCGATCTGACCGGGCGGCTCTGGCAGGGCCGGCTGGACCTGGTCTCCGGCCGGGCGCCCGCCGCCGCCCACGAGGCGGCCGCCACCGAGGGCTTCCTGGCGGCCACCGGCAAGCGGATCGGCGACACCGTGACGGTGCGCGGACTGGAGTCCACGCCGTTCGTGCTGACCGGCACCGTGGAGCACCCCGGCGACCTGAACAAGACCGAACTCGTCGCCCGCCCGGGCGAGTTGTACCAGCCGCTGGACGCCGCCCTGGCCGCCGCAGGGGTCGCCCCGAAGACCGAGAGCGCCGAGCAGGCCGCCGCCCGGAAGGCCGCCTGGCTGGTCACGCTGCCCGCCGGGGCCACCCTGGGCTGGGACCGGGTCACCGAACTCAACCGGCACGGCTACACCATGGCGAGCCGTCAGGTGGCGGCCGACCCGCCCGCCGCCGCGATGGCCCAGGAGGAGGCGGTCGACGCCCAGGGCGAGCGCGAGCGCCGGGTGATGACCATCGCCGTCACCGCCGCGATGGCGCTGCTGGAGGTCGCCCTGCTGGCCGGCCCGGCCTTCGCGGTCGGCGCCCGCCGGGCCCGCCGCCAACTCGCCCTGCTGGGCGCGGCCGGCGGTCGCCCCGGTCACGTCCGCACCGTGGTGCTCGGCGGCGGTCTGGTGCTCGGCGCGGTCGGCGCCGCGGCCGGCGGGGTGCTCGGCATCCTGCTGGTCTCCGCGCTCCGCCCGCAGATCGAGGCCTGGGGCGGCAGCCGCTTCGGCACCTTGACGATCCGTCCGTCCGACCTGCTGCTGATCCTGCTGGTCGGCGTGGTCACCGCCCTGGCCGCCGCCCTGCAACCCGCCCTCCAGGCCGGACGCCGCGAGGTGCTGGCCGGGCTGGCCGACCGTGACCCGGTGCGCCGCTCCGGCCGTTGGGTGCCGCTGGCGGGCCTGGCCCTGGGCGTGGCCGGGGCCGCACTGGCGATCGGCGGGGCGGTGCTCGCGCCGGTCGGCGGGATGCCGGTGCTGGCCGGGCTGTCGGTCCGGACCCTCACGGTGCTGGGCGGCGGCGTGCTGGCCGAGCTCGGGCTGCTGCTCGTCACCCCGCTGCTGCTGGCCGGGCTCGGGAAGCTGGCCCGCTGGTTCCCGGTCGGCCCCCGGCTGGCCCTGCGGGACGCCTCCCGGCACCGCTCGCGGACCGCCCCGGCCGTCGCCGCGGTGCTCGCCGCGGTGGCCGGCGCCGTCGCGGTCGGTGTGCACACCTCGGGCGCCGAGGCCCAGGACCGGGCCGGCTACCGGATGCTCCAGCCGGCCAACTCGGTCCGGGTCAACCTCTACGGCGACCAGGACGCGATGCCGCAGCTGCGCACCGCTCTGCCCCAGGACCTCCCCGAGTTGGGGGAGCGGGCGGACCTCTTCCAGGCCGAGTACAGGTTCTGCGACACCTGCAGCTCCGTCGTGCAGGCCAAGGGCCCCGATCGCTTCGGCCGGGGCGGGCTCGACCGGGCGGTGGTCGGCGACGCCGCCGTGCTGCGCAACCTGCTGGCCCTGCACGACCCGGCCGCCGAGGCCGCGCTGGCGGCGGGCAAGGCGGTGGTGACCGATCCGGCGTACCTGCACGACGGCAAGGCCGAGCTCCAGATGCAGGGCGCCGCCATGGAGTACAAGACCGTTCCGGTGGACGCCGTCCTGGTCGACCTCCCCGCCGGACAGCGCTACGTGCCGCTGGTGATCGGCGAACGGACGGTCCGTCAGCTCGGCCTGGCCGTCGCGCCCGCCGGGGTGATCTGGCGGCCTGCCGGACCGGTCACCGAGCGCGCCGAGCAGCGGGCCGCCGCCACCGTCGCCCGGCTCGCCCCGCACTCCGAGTTCGTGGTGGAACGCGGCTTCCGGGCCAAGGACGGCGTGATGCAGATCGCGATCGCCGGCTTCGCGGCGGTCGTGGTGCTCGGCGCCGCGCTGGTCTCCACCGCGCTGGCCGCGGCGGACGCGCGGCGCGAGCGCGCGGTGCTCTCGGCGGTCGGGGCCCGGCCCCGCACCCGGCGGACCGTCGCCGGCCTCCAGGCCGGACTGATCGTGCTGCTCGGCGCACTGCTCGGTACGGTCAGCGGCTTCGTCCCGGCGTACGCCCTGCTGCGCTCCCGGGTGGCGGGGGTGATGGGCGCACCGCCGGTCCTCAGCCCGTCCGACGTCCCGTGGACGAGCATCGCCCTCCTGGCCCTGGCGCTCCCGCTGCTGGCGGGACTCCTCGGAGCAGCGCGCCGCGACGCCTGACCCTCCGGCAGCCGAAAGTGGTCACCCTGGGGGCGCGAGGAACTGCGCGAGTACGGAAGGCGGCTCACCTGCAACTGAGGGCACGTCAGCCAGTTGCAGGTGCTGCCGTTCCCCCGCGCGCAGTTCCTCGCGCCCCTGAGGCCCCTGCGGGGCCACCGGCCTCCCGCTGCGGCAGGGGTGGCGCGGATAGGCAGTCCGGCGATATATGTAGGTGCATGACCGAACGTGCCATGCAGGAGCCCACGCTGCTGCTGCTCACCGCCCTCGCCGACGCCCCCCGGCACGGATACGCGCTGATCCAGGAGATCGACGCGATCTCCGGGGGCCGGGTGAAGATGCGCACCGGGACCCTCTACGGAGCGCTGGACCGCCTGCTCCAGCAGGGCCTGATCGAGGTCTCCGCGGAGGAGGTCGTCGACGGCCGGGCCCGCCGCACCTACGCCCTCACCGACGGCGGGCGCGGCGTGCTGGCCGCCGAGGCCGAGCGGCTGCACACCGTCGCGACGGAGGCGCGCCGCCGCCTCGGGGGCGTCGCCGCGCCGAAGGGGGCGACGGCATGAGCGTCGCGCTGCGCACCGCCCTCGCGCTCTACCCCGCCCGCTACCGCCGGGACCGGGGGGACGAGCTGGCCGAGGTGTTCGCCGACGTCACGGCGGGGGCCGGCCGGCTGGCCACGGCCCGGGAGGCGTTCGACCTGGCGGCCTACGGTCTGCGGATGCGGACGGGTCTGACCGACACCGCGCTCGGCGGCCGGCTGCTCGCGGCGGGCGCCCCGCTGCTGGCGGGGGCGCTGGTCGGTCTGAGCGTGCTGCCGGGGATCGGCGACGAGCGGGCGTTCCGGATGGGGCAGGCGGCCCGGTCGGGTCTGCACGCCCCCTGGGGCGAGCTGACCGGGAACCTCGCGCTGCTGGGTCTGGCCGTCGTCCCGGTGCTGCTGGCGCTGGCCGCCGCCACCGGTGCCTGGCGGGCGGCCCGGACGCTGGGCGTGGTGGTCGCGCTGCTCGCGGTGGTCCGGCTCGGTGATCTCGCGGCCGGGCTGTGGGGGCCGGACGGCTGGGACGCCTGGTTCTTCTGCTACGGCGCCACCGCGGTGGTGCCCCATCTGGTGGGCGGGGCGATGGTGGCCGCGGCCCCGGCCGCGCTGCTGGACGGACGGGGCCGGGCCGACCGGCTGCTGATCCTGGCCGGGGCCGCCGCCGGGTTCGCCGTGACCCGGGCCCAGGGGGGTTACAGCACCCGCAACCTGATGGATGGTTGGTGGCCGGTGGCGCTCCTGCTGGTCCCGTTGGTGCTGCTGCTGTTCGCCGCCCGGGACAGGCTGCTGCCCGCGGCCGTGGGTCTGGCGGTGCTGCCGCTGACCGCCGCGTTCAGCCTGTTCTCGCTCTGGGAGCAGGTCGGCGGCGTGTGGCGGCTGGCTCCGGCGGCGCTGCTGGTCGGGGCCACCCTGCTCCTGGCGGCCCGGCTGCTCGCGGGCGGGCGACGAGCCGGGGTGCCGGTGCTCTGACCCGGCGGACGGACGGACGCGGGATGCGGGCCCGCCGGGCGGTGCGGATGCTGGGAGTCCAGGTCCGCCGCCCGGCGGGCCCTTCCGTTTACCGTGCAGGGGGCTCGCCCAGTGGCCTCCGGATGTGGCAGGGTTAGCGATATGTCTAGACCAATGTTCGAAGTGATCGCCCTGACGGTGCAGGACGCCCAGGCGGCCGAGGCGGGCGGGGCCGACCGGCTCGAACTGGTCGCCGACATGGCCGCGGACGGTCTGACGCCCGCCCTGGCCGACTTCGCCGCCATCCGCGCCGCCGTCTCCATCCCGCTGCGGGTGATGCTCCGGATCCGCGACGGCTTCACCCCCGGCAGCGTGGACGAGCTGCGCGAGCGTGCCGCCGCGCTGCGCGCCGAGGGCGCCGAGGAGTTCGTGCTCGGCTTCCTGGACGCCGAGGGCGCGGTCGACCTGGCCGCCACCACGGCCGTGGCGGAGGCGGTGGCCGGGTGCCGTTGGACCTTCCACCGCGCGATCGACCACAGCGCCGACCGGGACGCCCTGCGCGCCGCCGTCGCCGACCTGCCCGGCCTGGACACCTTCCTCACCTCCGGTGCCGCCACCGGTGTGACGGACGGTCAGGAGGTGCTGGCCGGCGAGCTCGCCAAGGCCGGTGACCCGGGCTACCGCCAGCGGATCCTGATCGGCGGCGGCCTGCGGGCCGAGCACGTCCCGGGCCTGCGCGCGGCCGGTTTCGACGCCTTCCACGTCGGCGGCCCGGTCCGGGCGAACGGCTGGGACACCCCGGTCGACCCGGCGAAGGTCGCCGAGTGGCGCGCCCTGATCGACGGCTGAACCACCCCTGATCGACGAGGGCCCGGAGTGCTGCGCTCCGGGCCCTCTCGCGTGCGCCTCAGCCGAGTTCGGCCGGCAGCGGTTCGGCGTGCACCACCGCGAGCCCGGAGACGGCGCGGGTGAGCGCGACGTACAGGCGGCGCAGCCCGGTGCGCAGGTCGGGCTCGCCGGCCACCACGGCGGCGGGCTCCTCCAGGACCACGTAGTCGTACTCCAGGCCCTTGGCCAGCGAGGCCGGGACGAGGGTGAGGCGGGCCTCGGCGCTGGTCTCGGTGCCGGGGTCGAGGAAGGGGAGGCCGGCCTCGGTGAGCAGCTCGCCGAGGGCGTCGATCCGGGCGTCGGCGGCGATCAGGCCGGTGGATCCCTCCCGTTCCAGGGCGGCCCGGCAGGCCTCGACCACGGCGGGGTCCAGCGCCTCGGGGGAGACCCGGGCGATGGTCAGCGAGCCGGGGGCGTCGCGGACCGAGGTGGCGGGGGCCAGGCCGGGGGCGATGGCGGGCAGCAGCCGGGAGGCGTAGGCGATGACCTCCTCCGGCACCCGGAAGCCCTTGGTGAGCTCCTCCACGTGGGCGCCCTCCTTGCCCAGGTGGTGCAGGGCCTCGGCCCAACTCCCGGTCGCCCAGGGGGTGGTGCCCTGCGCGAGGTCCCCCAGCACGGTGGCCGAGCCGGTGGAGCAGCGGCGCCCGACCGCCCGGTACTGCATGGGGGAGAGGTCCTGCGCCTCGTCCAGCACCACGTGGCCGAGCGAGGGGGTGCGCCGCACCAGGTCGGTGGTCTCGTCGACCAGCACCGCGTCGGCGGCGGTCCACGGGGCGGTCCGCACCGAGCGTCCCGGCTTGGGCCAGAGCACCACCGCCTGCTCCTCCTCGGTGAGGATCCCCTCCGCGCAGGCGGCCAGGAAGGCGGCGTCGGAGAGCAGCCGGTGCACCAGCTTGGCCGGGTCCACCGGGGGCCAGCAGGCCTTGACCGCCGCCTTCACCTGCGGGTTGCGGGCCACCGCGTCCTGCACCCGGTCGTCGGGGGCCTCGCCGCCCTGCTCCATCTTGAGCAGCACCGCGTGCGCGATCCGCTGCGGCAGCGCCTCGCCGGCCGCCCCGTAGCGGATCTCCCGGCCGGTCAACTCCTCGACGATCTCCGCCAGTTCGTACGTCGGCAGCCGCCAGCGCCGGGAGCCGCGCTGCACCACCAGCGGCTCGGTGGGCAGGGTGATGCCGGAGCGCACGGCCCGCCGCAGCACCTCGGCCATCCGGGCGTCGCCCTTGACCGAGGCCGCCTCGGCGGAGTCCTCGCCGCGCACCTCGACGTGCTTCACCAGCTCCTGCACGGTGGCCTGGGCGACGTCCAACTCGCCCAGGGCGGGCAGGACCTGCTCGATGTAGTGCAGGAAGGAGCTGTTCGGCCCGACCACCAGGGTGCCGGACTTGGCGAGGCGCTCGCGGTGCGCGTAGAGCAGGTACGCCACCCGGTGCAGGCCGACGGCGGTCTTCCCGGTGCCGGGCGCCCCCTGGACGCAGATGGTGCCGCCGATCTCGGCCCGGACGATCTCGTCCTGCTCGGGCTGGATGGTGGCCACGATGTCGCGCATCGGGCCGACGCGGGGCTTCTCGATCTCGGCCGCGAGCAGGGCGGAGGCGGTGTCGGTCTCCGCCGGGTCGGACAGGTTCTCGTCCTCGTAGGCGGTCAACTCCCCGCCGGTGTAACCGAACCGGCGGCGCTTCTCGACGTCCAGCGGCTCGGTGCGGCTGGCCCGGTAGAAGGGCTGGGAGACCGGCGCGCGCCAGTCGATCACCATCGGGTCGCCCCCGGCGTCGTGCACGTGCCGGCGCCCGATGTAGAAGCGCTCGCCCTTGCCGCCCTCGGCCAGCTCCTCGCTGATCGCGTGCAGGTAGTCCAGGCGGCCGAAGAACAGCGGGGTGTGCGCCATGTCGGCGAGCGCGGCGATGCGCTGCTCCACCTGGCGCTGGAGGACCGCGGCGGAGACCCAGGTCCCCGTCACGTCCCGCAGGTCCAGCGATTCGGCGTCCTCGCGCATCGCGCGCAGGGCCGCGCGGGAGGAGGCCAGGTGGTCGCGTTCGAGCTGGAGCGGATCGGCCCCGAGGGGAGCGGCCCCGGGAGAAGCGGCGGTGTGCACGGCAAACCTTCCCGGCCACCTCGTGGTGGCGGATCGTCGTTGGCTCACGGTGGGCCGCCCGGTTTCCGACCGGGACGGGCTCCCACGGCTGCCGCGACGACGGCACCACGGTTCGGGAGGGGGCAAGACCGGAGATCCTAGACCCGCCCCCGGCCGCGATGCCAATCATTTGCTCGGGGTTCACCCGGAGCCCGGTCCCCCCGAGGTCGGGGGCCGGTACGCCGGAAGGACGAGAGCGGAGCGCCCTGCGGGCTGACGCCCGGGGCGCCGGGCGGTCCCTACCGTGGAGGCATGAACAGCACCCGGCACACCCACCGCCCCGTCGCCCCCGGCCGCCGCCGCAGCCCGTTCGCCGCGGCCGTCCGCAACGTCGGGATCGCCCTCGACACCGCCGCCCGCGTGGTCTTCCTCGGCCGCGACGGCGTCAAGTACTGACGACCGGTCAGAGCCTCAGAGCACGTCGTCCGCGTCCACGATCCGGTACGCGTAGCCCTGCTCGGCCAGGAAGCGCTGGCGGTGCGCCGCGAAGTCCTGGTCCACGGTGTCCCGCGCCACCACCGAGTAGAAGTGCGCGGAGTGCCCGTCCGCCTTCGGCCGCAGCACCCGGCCCAGCCGCTGGGCCTCCTCCTGCCGGGAGCCGAAGGTCCCGGAGACCTGGATGGCGACGGTCGCCTCCGGCAGGTCGATGGAGAAGTTGGCCACCTTGGAGACCACCAGCACGCTGATCTCCTTGGACCGGAACGCGTCGAACAGCTTCTCCCGCTGCGCGTTGCTGGTCTCGCCCTTGATCACCGGCGCCCCGAGCACCTCGCCCAACTCGTCCAGCTGGTCGATGTACTGACCGATGATCAGGGTCTGGTCCTTCTCGTGCTTCTTGACCAGCGCCTCCACCACCCGCCGCTTGGTCGCGGTGGTGGCGCAGAAGCGGTACCGCTCCTCGGGCTCGGCGGTCGCGTACGCCAGCCGCTCCGAGTCGGTGAGCGTCACCCGGACCTCGCAGCAGTCGGCCGGGGCGATGTAGCCCTGCGCCTCGATCTCCTTCCACGGGGCGTCGAAGCGCTTCGGCCCGATCAGCGAGAACACGTCGCCCTCCCGGCCGTCCTCGCGGACCAGGGTGGCGGTCAGCCCGAGCCGGCGCCGGGCCTGCAGGTCGGCGGTGAACTTGAAGACCGGCGCGGGCAGCAGGTGCACCTCGTCGTAGACCACCAGGCCCCAGTTCCGCGCGTCGAACAGCTCCAGGTGCGCGTACACGCCCTTCCGCTTGGTCGTCATCACCTGGTACGTGGCGATGGTGACCGGGCGGATCTCCTTCTTCGTCCCGCTGTACTCGCCGATCTCGTCCTCGGTCAGCGAGGTGCGCTTCACCAGCTCGTGCTTCCACTGCCGGGCCGAGACGGTGTTGGTCACCAGGATCAGCGTGGTCGACTTGGCCTCGGCCATCGCCGCCGCGCCCACCAGCGTCTTGCCCGCGCCGCAGGGCAGCACCACGACGCCGCTGCCGCCGTGCCAGAAGCCCTCCACCGCCTGCTGCTGGTACGGCCGCAGCTGCCAGCCGTCCTGGTCCAGCTCGATCGGGTGCGCCTCGCCGTCCACGTACCCGGCGTGGTCCTCGGCCGGCCAGCCCAGCTTCAGCAGCACCTGCTTGATCTGGCCGCGCTCCGAGGGGTGCACGACCACGGTGTCCGGGTCGATCCGCTGGCCGACCAGCGGCACGATCTTCTTCGACCGCAGCACCTCCTCCAGCACCGGCCGGTCGGTGGTGGTCAGCACCAGGCCGTGCACCGGGTGCTTGGACAGCTGCAGCCGCCCGTACCGGGCCATGGTGTCGGCCACGTCCACCAGCAGGGCGTGCGGCACCGGGTAGCGCGAGTAGTTCACCAGGGCGTCCACCACCTGCTCGGCGTCGTGCCCGGCGGCCCGCGCGTTCCACAGGCCGAGCGGCGTCACCCGGTAGGTGTGCACGTGCTCCGGCGCCCGCTCGAGCTCCGCGAACGGCGCGATGGCCCGTCGGCAGTCGGCGGCCTTCGGGTGGTCGATCTCCAGCAGCAGCGTCTTGTCGCTCTGGACGATGAGCGGTCCGTCGTTCACGCGGGAAGTCCTCCGGTTCTCGGGCGCAGACCTTCCAGTGTCCCGCATGCGGGTGGAAAAGGGTGACGGGTGCCCGGAACCGTCGTTGGGCAGGGCATGAAGAAGACGAATCGTCTGTTCGCCGCCGTCGCGCTCTCCGGGGCCGCGCTGGCCGCCGCCGCCGCTCCCGCCTCGGCGGCGGCGCCCGCCGGGATGCCGGACGTCTCCAAGGCCGGCGGGGTGTTCGGGCTGGTGGCGTTCACCGGGGCCGAGCTGCTGACCGGTGTCGACCCGACCCCGCCGGACCCGGAGACGCTGATGGAGCAGGCGAAGAAGCAGCAGCAGGAAGAGGCTGCGAAGAAGCAGCAGCAGAAGTAGGTCAGTCGAGCCAGACGTAGGCGGCGAACCGGCCGGTCTCCTGCTCCCGGCGGTGCGAGAAGAAGTCCTCGTCCTCGATGGTGCAGCGGTCGTCGTGCCGGATCTCCCCGACCCCGGCCCGGGTGAGCTGGGCGGTGATGCCGGCCCGGACGTCCAGGGCGGGGGTGCCCCGGCGGGTGGTCGAGCGCAGCTCGGGGAGCGCCTCGCAGGCCTCGTCCTGCATCGCCTGCGGCACCTCGTAGCAGCGGCCGCAGGCGAGCGGGCCGACCAGGGCGACCAGGTCGGCGGGTTCGCTGCCGCGGGCCGTCATCGCGGCGACCAGCGCGGGCGCCATGCCCGCCACCGTCCCGGCCCGGCCGGAGTGCGCGGCGCCGACCAGGCGGCGGACCGGGTCGCCGATCAGCACCGGCGCGCAGTCGGCCGCCAGCGCGACCAGGCCGAGGCCCGGCCGGTCGGTGACGATGCCGTCCAACGGCGGTGCGGTGCGCGGGTCGTAGGGCTCGGTGACGTAGGCGACCTCGGTGCCGTGCACCTGGCGCATCATCACCACCCGGGCCGGGTCCAGGCCGAGCTCGCGGGCGGTCAGCTCGCGGTTGCGGCGGACGTTCTCCGGGTCGTCGGCGGTGCGGCCGCCGAGGTTGCGGGAGTCGAACGGGGCCCGGCTCACCCCGCCGTGACGGTCCATCACGGCGTACCGGATACCGGGTGCGAGCTGCTCCATGGCTGGGCTCCTAGGGCTGGAGGGCGGTCTACTGGTCGGCGAGTTCGGCCACGCCGGTGATCCGGTGCAGGGCGAAGGTGCGCACCTCGTCGCTGAGGTGGTCGTACACGGTGACGAAGCCGCCCTCGACCTTGACCGGGTCGACCACCCGCTGGGAGGCCAGGCCCTCGGCGTTGACGTAGCCGATCCACATCCGCTCGCCCAGCAGCACCGCGGTCTGCAGCGCGGCCAGCGTGTCCGCCGCGGCGGTGCGCGGGAGTTGGCGCAGGTCGGTGCGGGCCGGACCGGTCTGCGGCCGGTCCGCGGCCGGCCCCGCGACGGTCTCGCGGCGGACGGCGGTGGCGGCCAGGTCCCCCGCCCGGACGGCCCGGACGGCGGCGGCGAGCAGCACCTCGTCCGGCACCGGCGGGCCGTCCGGCACCGGTACGGGCGCGGAGCGCGGCGGGGTGCGGTGGCTGTCGGGGTGGGTCAGCAGCACGTCGCCCTCGGCCGATTCGGCGGTCGGGGCGTAGCCCATCGAGCGGAGCACCGAGAGCAGTGTCTCCGGCCCGGCCTGGGCGGCCAGCACGGTGGGGGCCAGCAGCCGCAGCCGGAGCTCCCCGGCCCGCCGGTCGGCCAGCACCTCGGCGAGCAGGCCGGGGTCGTCGCAGCGCAGGTAGGAGGAGGCGGCGCCGACCCGGAGCACGCCGTGCCGCCGGGCCACGTCGTCGATCAGGTAGCTCAGCGGCTGCGGCACCGGGGTGCGGGAGTGCTGCGCCAGGAAGGCGTGCAGGTCGCCCGCCGTCCGCCCGGCGTCCAGGGCGCGGCGGACCGAGTCGGTGGTGAAGCGGTAGACGGTGGCGCCGCCCTTGGACTCGATCTCGGCGCACAGCGCCAGCGCCTGGGCCAGCGGGGTGAGCAGCGGGCCGGGGGCGATCGCGGTCAGGTCGGGCTGGAGGATGACGTGGTCCAGCGGCTGCGGCAGCAGCGGTTCCAGGACGGGCTCCGGATCGGCCCCGGTGAGCAGCGCGCGGGCGGGGGAGGCGAGCGCGCCCCGGCCGGTGACGCCGAGCGACTCGGCCTCCTGGAGCGCCCACTCGGTCAGGTGGTCGCGGAAGTCCCGGCCGTCGGGGCCCGCCGGGCCGCCGCGCAGCGGGCGCTGCCAGCGCAGCAGCGGCAGCAGGGCCCCGGCGTCGGCCGCCGAGCCGGGCGGCAGCGAGGCCAGCGCGGTGAGGGCGGCCCGGCGCACCGAGGGGGCCAGGGTGCGGTCCAGCTCGGGGCCGAGCGCGGCCCGGGTCTTGCCCTTGCCGTCGGGGGTGCCGGTCAGCCCGGCCACCCGGGTGGCGGCCAGCCAGCTGCGGGCCAGCAGGGCCCAGCGCTCGGGCGTCGGCTGCTGGAGCCAGAGGTCGTAGGCGGGGGTCGGTGCCCAGCGCTCGTCCGCCTCCCCGTCAGGAGCCAACAGGCCTGAGGTGTAGGCGAGTTCGAGCCAGAAGGCGGCGGTGGGCTCGGGGCAGTCCAGTAGCAGCGCGGCCCGCTTGAGGTCCCGGACGCCTAGGCCTCCGGCGCGCAGGGTGGGCGGCGGCTGCAGGCCCCAGGCCTCCAGCAGCTCCTCGACCGTGCGCACGGCGGTGTACGCCTGCCCGGCGGCGGTGGAGTCCACGGCCAGCGGATCGCGCTCGGCGGTGGGAGTGAGCACCGGCGGGGCGGGCTCGACCTCGCGGTGGCTGCGGCCACCGCGCAGGTGCAGCGCCAACTCCCGTGGCAGCACCACCGATCCGGGGCTGCTCGGCAGCAGCAGGCCGCGGGCCAGCAGCCACTCCACCGGGCTGCGGGCCTCCTCGGCGGTGACCTGCCGGGCCGCGTCCGGCACGGTGCCGGAGGGCGGCCCCCAGACCAGCTTCTCCAGCAGGGCGAGCGCACCGGCCGGTGCCTGCTCCAGCAGGGCGGTGCAGCGCTTGCGGTCCTGGAGCAGCGCGGTGAGCGCGGCCACGGCGGTGACCGGATCGGGGGTGGCCGGCAGCCCGGCGCCGTGCAGCAGCTGCTGCAGCCGGGCCGGGGACATCCCGGCGGTGGCGTCGGCCAGGGTCGGGCCCAGGCCCGTGCGGCCGGGGTTGGCGGCGGAGGGGGCGAGGGCCTCGCGGACCGCGATCACCAGGCGCAGCGCCGAGTCCGGGCCCCAGAGCAGGGCCTGGGAGCGCAGCGTCTCCAGGGCCGCGGGCAGCGCGGCGGTGATCGCGGCGCGGTCGGCCGGGGCGGCGCCCGGATGCGGCTTCACCCGGGCCGGGCCGGCCAGCAGCTGACGGAGCGTCGCCTCCGGGCAGCCGTCGGGCGCGGCGGCCAGCGCCTCGGCCGTCTGCAGGGTGAAGCGGTCCAGCCGCTCCAGCGCGCGCAGCGCGGAGGCCCGGGAGGAGAGCCGGGCGGACAGCTGGGTGAGGTCGGTGGGCACCGGGTTGAGCAGGTCGGGGCGGGCGTGCAGCAGCGTGGCCAGCGCCTCGTCGCTGCGGGCGCGCAGCTCTTCGGCGAGGGTGCGGGGCGCCTTGCTCTGCTGACCGGTCATCCGACCCAGACTAGTCGCCGCAGGGTTAAGAGGACAGAAACGGCGGTCGCACGGCCGGTGCGGGGCCGTGCGGCGGCGGGCTCCGTCCACAGGCTGGGGACAATCCCGACCGGGTGGCCGACCCGCTGACTGATCGGTGGTGCCGGGGGTACGGTCTGCCGTGTGGCGGATGGTGAGTGGTGGCGGGTGGACGGGCCCTGGCGGGTGCTCGGCGGACAGCGCTCGGGGGAGCCGGCCGGGGAGCCGGCCGGGGCGGCGGGTCCTGACGGGGTGTCCGATTCGGTGTACGCGCCCGAGGTGCCGGCGCCGGCCGCGCCGGTGACGCCTCCGGCGGTGCCGCCGCGTCCCTCGGAACCGCCCGCGCCGTCCGCGTCCCCCGAGCCGTCCGTGCCGTCCGTGCCGTCCGTGCCGCCGGGGCAGAGCGCCTTCCTGATCGCCCGGGCCGAGCGCGGTGGCCCGCCGCTGTCCGCGGCGGACTTCCCCGGCTGGGACAGCGTGGTCTTCGACTTCCCGGACGAGCGGGCCGCCGCGCCCGCCCCGGTGGTCCCGGAGCAGCGGACGGCGGAGCCGGAGCCCTCGGCGGCGGCCGATGCGGACGGTGCCGGGGCTTCTCCGGCCCCCCGACGCTCGTTCCTGACGGGGCGTCGGCCCTCGCCGCTGGTGCTGCTGGCCGCCGCGGTGCTGGTCGCCGGAGTCGTCACCGGGCAGCTGCTGGCCCTGCTCGCGGGCTGGGGGCTGGCCTACATCGCCCCGCGCCTGGGCCCGCTCACCCGCAAGTTCGCCGCCCTGGTGATCCCGCTGGGCACCATGACGGCCTCCTCGGTCTGGCAGTGGGGCCGCACCCAGGGCCGCTGGGGCGAACCGGCGCCGGCCGAGGAGCTGGGCCGCGCCGTCTGGGACGGCGCCCCGGGAGTCCTGCGCCTGGCCGGTGCCCTCACGGCGGTCTTCCTGCTGGTGGTCACCCTGCGCCGCCGCAAGCCCGCGGCAGAGGCGTGACGCCGGAGGCCACCCCGGGGGCGCGAGGAACTGCGCGAGTCGGAAGGCGGCTCACCTGCAACTGAGGGCACGTCAGCCAGTTGCAGGTGCTGCCGTTCCCCCGCGCGCAGTTCCTCGCGCCCCTGGTGTGACCACGTGCCCAGCCCTCGGGTCTTGCTGCCCGTGCGCGCCCGCGCGGCGGAGCCGCAGATCAGCAGAGCCTCGCGCCCCGGGATCACCACCTGGTGCGGTGCGCCCCCTGCCACACGGATCCGGCGTCAGCCGGTGAGGAGGCGTTGGAGTTCGGCGACGATCAGGTTGGCGCCGGTGTAGCCGATGCCCTGGTACCAGAGGCGGTCGTCGACGGGGAAGGCGCGGTGGGCCCGGACGGCGCCGAGGGACTGCCAGGCGGGGGAGGCCAGGACGGCGTCGGTGCCGGCCCGGGCGGGGTCGCCGTAGGTGGCGTAGAGCAGGAAGTCGCCGTCGGCCCGGCCGATCTGGTCGGGCGTCACCTCCACGTCGAAGGCGTCCACGTCCTGCTCCGGGGGCCGCCCGAGCCGGAGGTCGGCGAGCAGGGTGCCGGGGAAGTTCTGCCGCCCGTAGAGCCGGACGGTCGGCGAGCCCTCGACGAAGCGGACCAGGCTGATCCGGGCGCCGCCGTTCCCCGCCGCGCCGATCGCCTGGGCGGCCCGGCCGATGTGCCGCCCGTACTCGGCGGTGACGGCGTCGGCCTGCTGTTCGCGGCCGAGGGCGCGGGCGTGCACCCGGAAGTTGTCCTTCCACGGGTACCCGGTGGTGGCGGTGAGGACGGTGGGGCCGATGGCCCGCAGGTCCTCGTAGTGGGCGGCGTCCCGGGTCTGGTTGCCGAGCAGCAGCTCGGGGCGTTCGGCCCGGATCGCCGCGTAGTCGGGGCTGCCGACCGTCCCGGCGGAGCGGACGGGTGCCAGCCAGGCGGCCGGGAAGTAGTCGGGAAGGCCGGGGTCGGCCGCGGGGCGGGAGGCGGCGAGCGGGGGGATGCCGAGGGTGAAGGCGGAGTCGAGCTCCGCGGTGTCCAGGACCACCAGCCGGGTCGGCCCGCCGGGCACCTGGACCGGGCCGTTCGGGGTGTCCACGGTGACGGACGGGGTGGGGGAGGGGGAGATCTCGATCACGGGGTCGGTGGCGCGGGTGTCCGGCCGCTGGTCGGTGCAGCCGGTCAGCAGGACCGCGCCGAGCCCGGCGAGGGCGGCGCGGCGGGTGAGCTGACGTGGCATCGGGGCACCTCGGGCGGGGCGGCGGCGGGGGTCGCAGCCGATTATGTCCGAATTGCCGGTATTGATGGCGGTGAAAGGCCGTCAGTCCGCAAGCGTGCCGGGCGGTTCACGGGGCGGTCGACGGCAGTGCCTAGGGTGGAGGCATGGCACTCACCGTGGGGTTCGACCTCGACATGACGCTGCTGGACACGCGGCCGGGCATCAAGGCCACCTACGACGTCCTGTCGGCGATGACCGGCGTGGCGATCGACAGCGACCTGGTGGTCAGCAGGCTCGGCCCGCCGCTGGAGCGGGAGATCGCCAACTGGTTCCCCGCCGAGGCGGTCGCCGAGACGGCCACGCTCTACCGCCGCCTGTACCGGGAGCACGCGCTGCCCGGCACCCTGGTCCTGCCGGGCGCGAACGAGTCGCTGGCGGCGGTCCGGGCGGCGGGCGGCCGGGTGGCGGTGGTCACCGGGAAGTACGAGCCCAACGCCCGGCTCCAGCTGGACCACGTCGGCCTGACCGTCGACGTGCTGGTCGGCGACACCTGGGCCGAGACCAAGGGCGACGCGCTGCGCGAGCACGGAGCGAGCGTCTACGTCGGCGACCACTACGGCGACATCCGGGGCGCCCGGGCGGCCGGCGCGGTGGCGGTGGCCGTCGCCACCGGCCCGTACACGGCGGCCGAGCTGGGCGCGGCCGGGGCGGACGTGGTCCTGGAGGACCTGACGGCCTTCCCGGAGTGGCTGGCCGCCCACCTCGGCTAGGGGCCGTCCGCTAGGACTTCGCGGGCCGCTTCGCCCGGGCCTGGCGGAACATGCCGGTCAGGGCGAGGCCCAGGCCGAGCGGCATCAGCATCGAGATCCAGTAGGCGGCCGTCGGCAGCGGGGTGAGGTGGAGGAAGAGCGGTACGAAGGTCGCCAGGGTGGCCGCCGCGCCGATCAGGAAGACGACGGCGCCGGTCTTGACCAGCACGTCTCCGCGCTCGGTGGTGCTGCTGTTCACGGGGGACTCCTCGACGGGTGCGGCCGGCGGACCTCCCCAGTGTGGCAGCCGCCGGAGCTCGGCCCCGGGCGGGGGAGGGTCGTCCGCGACCTGACGGCCCGTCACCCAGCGGAGTTCCTCGGGGACGGAGTGTTTCGGGCCGCTGGTGGGCCGGGTATGCAGGACTCGCACGGGGCCGGTCCGGCGCCCCGCCGTCCCGACCGGGGGTGTCCGCCAGTGGAGAGCGCCGAGTCGCGCCCTGGCCGTGCCAGGCCCGGCGTGGTCACCGTCAGAGCCGTGTACCGGAAACCGGCTGCGCGCCGCTGAGCAGCTGACGGATCATTAGCATGCTGACCGGGCACGCCTGACGCGTTCGGCGCGGTCGGCCCGCCATCCACCCAGGGACCCCGGCGTTCGCCGGGGCCTCCCCGTACCCACATGAGGACTTTTCGAGATGCCCACCGGCCAGGTGAAGTGGTTCAACGAGACGAAGGGCTTCGGCTTCCTGTCGCGCGACGACGGCGGGGACGTGTTCGTCCACACCAAGGCGCTCCCCGCCGGGGTGACCGCGCTCCGGCCGGGGCAGCGGGTCGAGTTCGGCGTGGTGGCCGGTCACCGGGGTGACCAGGCCATGGCCGTCCAGCTGCTGGAGGCGCTGCCCTCGGTGGCCGCGGCCCAGCGCAAGAGCGCGGACGACATGGCCCCGATCGTGCAGGACCTGATCACCACCCTCGACGCGGTGCTGCCCGGCCTCCAGCACGGCCGCTACCCGGCCAAGCCGACCGGCCAGAAGCTGGCCGTGCTGCTGCGCGCGGTGGCCGACCAGTTCGACGTGTAGGCGTCCGACCCGCGAGCAGCGGTCAGAAGTCCAGCGCACCCGGGCCGATGGCGGGCACCAGCCCCTCGGCGGCGGCCCGGGTGAGCAGGCCGCGCACCGCCGCGTAGCCGGCCTCGCCCAGGTCGGCGGTGAACTCGTTGACGTAGAGCCCGATGTGCTGGTCCGCCACCGCCGGGTCCATCTCCTGCGCGTGCGCCAGCACGTACTCCCGGGAGGCCTCCGGGTCCTCCCAGGCCATCCGGACCGAGGTGCGGATCTGTTCCGCCAGCTCCGCCAGCCGCTCCGCGCCGAGCGAGCGGCGGGCCACGATGGCGCCCAGCGGGATCGGCAGGCCGGTGGCCAGCTCCCAGGCCTCGCCCATGTCGGCCAGCTTGTGCAGCCCGTAGTTCCGGTACGTGAAGCGGGCCTCGTGGATCACCAGGCCGGCGTCCACCTTGCCGTCCCGGACGGCGGGCATGATCTCGTGGAAGGGCAGCACCACGATCTCGCCGAAGCCGCCGGGCACCGCCTGCGCGGCCCAGAGGCGGAACAGCAGGTAGGCGGTCGAGCGCTCGCTCGGCACCGCCACCGTACGGCCCGTCAGCTGCTCCGGCGTCAGCTCCCCGGAGGTGAGCACCAGCGGGCCGCAGCCCCGGCCCAGCGCCCCGCCGCAGGGCAGCAGGGCGTACTCGTCCAGCACCCAGGGCAGCTGGCCGTAGCTGATCTTCAGCAGGTCCAGCTCCCCGCGCTCGGCCATCCCGTTGGTCACGTCGATGTCCGCGAAGGTCACCTCGGGCGCCTCGGCGCCCGGCACCAGGCCGTGGGCCCAGGCGTGGAAGACGAAGGTGTCGTTCGGGCAGGGCGAGTACGCGACGCGCAGGGTCACCGGGAGGCCTCCTCGATCAGGGCGCGGTACGGCAGGTGCAGGAAGGCGCGCTCCAGGGCGCCGAGCGCCTCGCCGATCCGCCAGGCGTCGCGGTCCCGGGGGCCGACCGCGTTGGAGACGGTGCGCAGCTCCAGCACCGGCACCCCGTAGCGGGCGGCGGCCTCGGCCACCCCGTGGCCCTCCATCGCCTCGGCCACCGCGTGCGGGTGACGGGCGGTCAGTGCGGCGGCCCGCTCGGCGGTGCCGGTCACGGTGGAGACGGTCAGCACGGTGCCGGTGGCGGCGTCCAGCGCGTCGGCGGCCAGCCGGACGGCGCCCGCCGGGGGCACGTGCCGGACGGCGCCGAAGCCCAGCTCGGCGACGCTGCGGAAGCCCTCCGGGGTCTCGGCGCCCAGGTCGCCGGCCACGATCTCCTCGGCCAGCACGGTCGAGCCGATCGGGGCCCGGGGCGCGAAGCCGCCGGCGATCCCGGCCGAGACCACCAGGTCGTACGGGTGCGCGGCCAGCACGGCGGCCACCGAGACGGCGGCCGCGACCGGGCCGACCCCGGCCACCAGCACGTCCACCTCGGTGCCGCTCGCGTGTTCGCTGCGGCGCAGCTCCCCGGCGGCCGCGGGGCCCTCCAGGGGGATCGGCCGGGCGCCGTCGCGCAGGCCGCGCAGCACCGCCTCGGCCTCCGCCGCAACGGCGACGGCGACCAGCAGCCGGGGGGTTCCCGGCCGCTGGCCGCCGTCTTCCTGAGGACTCGTCACTGCTCGGTGCCGGCGCCCGGCTGCTCGGCGCCGCCGCCGGCCGGGGCGCCCGCGGCGTCCTTGTTCTTGAGCTGGAAGTACCAGACGCCCAGGATGTCGCCGGTCTTCTCGTTCGCCTCGACGACGGTGACCAGGGTCTTCTCGCCGGAGGCGAGCAGGCCGATGGCCGGCAGCGAGCCGGAGTAGGTGGAGCCGGTGCGGGTCGCCGACAGGGTGGCGCGCTGCTGCTGGCCGCCGTCGGTGAAGGCGAACCAGCCCTTCTCGGCCACCTCCGGGTCGACGCCGACGCCGATCTTGTCGGAGACGGTGACGTCCGAGACCGGCAGCTCGCCCTTGGCCTTGGCCTTCAGGGCGGCGGCCTGGCACTTGGTCTGCGCGGCCTCGTCCAGCGGCTTGCCGTCGTTGTAGCAGAGCGGCGCGGCCTCGATCGAGGAGCGGCCGACCACCAGGGTGGCCTTGGGGGCGGACGGCTCGTCCTTCCCGGAGGCGTAGGCGATGGAACCGCCGACCGTGCCGGCGCCGATCACGACCACGGCGCCGAGGGCGGCGATGACACGGGTGCTGAGGCTCATGGCCCGAAGACTACCGGCCACACCCTCCCCGCGAACGTCCGGGTCGCCCGAACGGCGAGCACAACATCAGGAACGCGCCGCCGTCTGCCGGACCGTCAGCCCACCGAGCGCGGCCGTGCCGACGGGCGCGGCGAGGACCCCTTCAGGCGCAGCAGCGACCAGAGCGTCCAGAGCAGTGCGACCGTCAGCAGCGCGGCCGCCACCCCCAGCCCGAGCGAGCCGTCCAGCGGAAGGGTGATGCCCAGCGCGCCGCCCGCCACCCAGCTGAGCTGGAGCAGCGTCTCCGACCGGGCGAACGCCGAGGTCCGGACCGCCTCCGGGACGTCCCGCTGGATCAGCGCGTCCAGCGCCAGCTTGCCCAGCGAGGCGGCCGCCCCGGCGGTGGCCGCGACCAGGGCCACCGTCAGCAGCCCGTACCAGAGGGCCGCCGCGAAGGCCGCCGCGGTGGCCAGCAGCAGCGCGACGGTGACGATCGCCTCCGAGCGCCGGGTGCGCAGCCAGGACCCGAGCGCCGAACCGAGCGCGTTCCCCAGCCCGGCGCAGGCCGCCACCACGCCGATCGCCACCGTCGGCCGCAGCCCGGCCACCGGATCGCTGCGCAGCAGGAAGGCCAGGAACATCACCAGGAATCCGACCAGCGCCCGCAGCGAGGAGACCGCGCGCAGCGCCAGGATCACCGAGGGGCCGACCGTGCGCAGCCGGGCCCGGCCCGGGGCGTGCTCGGGGGTGTGCAGCACGGCCCGCTGCTCGCCCTTGGCCGAGTCCACCTGGTGCGGGAGGTGAAAGGCCATCAGGGTGCCCGCCACGAAGACCAGGAAGGCCCCGCGCAGCGGCCAGGCCGGTCCGATCAGGTGGAGCAGCCCGCCCACCCCGGCGCCCAGCATCCCGGCCATCAGCCCGGCCAGGGTCACCCGGGAGTTGGCCTTCACCAGGGACAGGCCCGGTGGCTGCAGGCGGGGCACCACCACGCTGCGCACCACCCCGTACGCCTTGGAGGCGACCAGCACCCCGAGCGCGGCGGGGTAGAGGGTGAGGCTCCCGCTGATCACCGGCCCGGCCATGGTCCACGAGAGCACCGCCCGGGCCAGCATCGACATCGCCACCGCGGACCGCCGGCCGTGCGGCATCCGGTCCAGCAGCGGCCCGATCACCGGGGCCAGCAGCGCGAACGGGGCCATGGTGACCAGCAGGTAGAGGGCCACCCGGCCGCGGGCCTCGCCGGTCGGCACCGAGAAGAAGACGGTGGAGGCCAGCGCGATGGCGATCAGCATGTCGCCGAAGGAGTTCAGGGCGTGCAGCTCGATCAGCTTGGCCAGGCCCGACTCGCCCGCGCCCTCGGCGGAGGTGGCCCGGCGGATCCGCCGCCCGGTGCCGTGCACCACCTTGCCGGTCCTGGACCCGGCGGCGGAGGCGCCGCGCAGCAGCAGACCGCGTCGGGGCGGCGTCCTGCCGCCCTCCGACGGCGACCCGTCGTCGCCGGTCGGCGGGACGGGTATCGGTGGGGTCTCGTCCGCCACACAGCCCATCCTGCCCGAGAAAGGGCCCGGTGACGCGGGACGGCGCGGAGATCCACGGGGCTCCGTCGGGTCCGGACGCGGAGCTCCGTCGGGTCCGGTCGCGGAGCCGGACTGTCCCGGGTGGCCGACCGGCGGGTAGCCTGCACTACGCGCGTGCACTGCCCGGTGGGCGGCGCGGCCGGTCACCGGAAGGAAGCGGGTCGCGCAGAATAGGGGTGACGGTGCCCGTGCGGCCGGGTCTCCCGGCAGGCCGACCCGTACGGGGCGGCGCCGACAGACCGTGGGCAAATGGGCCGCAGGCCACCGAACTTGGGAGAGAATCGACGCCGTGAGTGCTGCGATGCGAAGCCGTACCCCCGACCGGCTCTGTGCCGAGGCCGTCGAACTCGCCCGTCAGTCCGCCGTCGAGACGGTCGGCCAGGAGAGCGTCGGGGCCCACCTGGGTGCCCGCGCCGACGGCGAGCGGGTCGTCACCCACACCTTCGAGTGCCTGGACGCGGCCTACCGCGGCTGGCACTGGGCCGTGACGGTGGCCCGCGCCCCGCGCGCCAAGAACGTCACCCTGGACGAGACCGTGCTGCTGCCCGGCCCCGACGCGGTGCTCGCCCCGCAGTGGGTGCCGTGGAGCGAGCGGCTGCGGCCCGGCGACATGGGGCCGGGCGACCTGCTGCCCACCGACGCGGACGACCTCCGGCTGGAGCCGGGCTGGACGGGCGAGGACGAGCCGGCCCCCAACTCGGTGGCCGCCCTCGACGCCGCCGAGGACCTGGTGGTCGCCGCCGCCGACAGCGCGGTCACCCCCGCCCGCGGCAGCATCGGCGCGCTCGCCGAGGAGCTCGGCCTCGGCCGCTCCCGGGTGCTCTCCCGGATCGGCCTGCACCAGGCGGCCGACCGCTGGGAGACCGCCCACGGCCCGCAGACCCCGATGGCGCAGGCCGCCCCCGCGAACTGCACCAGCTGCGGCTTCCTGATCCCGATCGGCGGCTCGCTCGGGCAGGCCTTCGGCATCTGCGGCAACGAGTTCGGCCCCGCCGACGGCCAGGTCGTCTCCCTCGCCTACGGCTGCGGCGGCCACTCCGAGGCGGCCGTCATCCCGGCCCCGCCCGCCCCGGCCGAGCTCATCCTCGACGAGCTCCAGGTCGAACCCCTCCACCTCCACCCCGACCGCACCAGCGGCTCCGTCGAACCCGACGCCCCCACCGAGGAGCTCGGCCACTCCTGACCGGCCGCACCGGGTTGCGCCCCGCAGGGGCGCGGGGAACTGCGCGCGGGGGAACGGCAGCACCTGCAACTGGCTGACGATGGTTCAGTTGCAGGTGAGCCGCCTCCCGAAGCGCGCAGTTCCCCGTGCCCCCGGCATCACGTTCTCCCGCGCGTAGCCAGCTCCGTGTGCGGCCGCGCCTCCCCGGCGGGGGAGAATGCCTCCCTCAGCAGTCCAGGGGAAGGCGGCAGTGCAGTGGAGCCTCGGATCATCGGCAGCGGTAGTGACGGTCAGGCGGCCGATCCCTTCGACACGGCCACCCTGCGGCGCCGGGTGCTGGACGCCTGGACGGACGCCCCGGCCCGGTTCCGGGAGGACGCCAACGCCGAGGAGGAGCTGGCGCTCGGCGGCTACCGGGACCGGCTGATCGTGGAGTTGGCGCAGAACGCCGCCGACGCGGCGGCCCGGGCCGGCACCGGCCCCGGCCGGCTGCGGCTGACGCTGCGGGACGGCGTGCTCGCCGCGGCCAACACCGGCGCCCCGCTGGACGCCGCCGCGGTGGAGTCGCTCTCCACCCTGCGGGCCTCCTCCAAGCGCTCGGACGGGGCGCCGACCGTCGGCCGGTTCGGCGTCGGGTTCTCGGCGGTGCTGGCCGTCACCGACGAGCCGGCGGTGCTGGGTTCGCACGGCGGCGTCCGCTGGGACCTCGCGGAGGCGCAGGCGCTCACCGAGGCCCGGCCCGAGCTGGCGGAGGAGCTGCGCCGCCGGGAGGGCCACGTCCCGTTGCTGCGGCTGCCGTTCCCGGCCGAGGGGGCTGCGCCGTCCGGGTACGACACGGTGGTGGTGCTGCCGCTGCGGGACGCCGCCGCCGAGGACCTGACCCGCCGCCTGCTGGCCGGGATCGACGACGCGCTGCTGCTCACCCTGCCCGGTCTGGGCGAGGTCACCGTGGAGACGCCGGAGGGCGTCCGCAGCCTGACCAGGGAGGCCGACGGGCAGCAGCCGGAGGGTATCGGCACCGTCACCCTGACCGACGGCGACCGGACCACCACCTGGCAGACCGTCACCCTGTCGGGCGCCACGGCCGCCGAGCTGCTGACGGACCGTCCGACCGAGGAGCGGGCCCGCCCGTTCTGGTCGGTGACCTGGGCGGTGCCGGTGGACGCGGCGGGCGTCCCGCAGCCGCTGACCACCGCGCCGGTGGTGCACGCGCCGACGCCCAGCGACGAGCCGCTCGGCGTGCCGGCGCTGCTGATCGCCGGGTACCCGTTGGACTCCACCCGCCGGCACGTCGCGCCCGGCCCGCTCACCGACTTCCTGACCGAGCGGGCCGCCGACGCCTACGCGGACCTGCTCCGGGCCCGCGGCGCGGACCTCGGGTCGCTCGGCCTGGTGCCGGGCCCGCTGGGCGGGGGCGCGCTGGACAACGGGCTGCGCGCCGCGATCCTGCGGCGGCTGCCGGGCACCCCGTTCCTGCCGCACCCGGCCCCGGTGGAGGAGGGCACCCCGGCGCTGCGCCCGCGTGACGCGACGGTGCTGGAGGGTGCCGACCGCAGTGTGGTGGAGGCGCTGGCGCCGATCTTCCCGGGCCTGCTGCCGGCCGGCCTGGAGCGGCGGACCGAGCTGCGGGTGCTGGAGGTGCGCCGGGTGCCGCTGGCCGAGGTGGTCGACCAGCTCGGCGGCCTGGAGCGCGAGCCGGCCTGGTGGCGCAACCTCTACGCGGCGCTCGGCGGGGCCGATCCCGAGGCGCTGGGCGCGCTGCCGGTGCCGCTGGCGGACGGCCGGACGGTGACCGGGCCGCGCCGGGTGCTGCTGCCCTCGGAGCCGTCCGACTGGGAGGGCTACGAGGGCTACCCCGAGAGCCTGGCCGAGGCGCTCGGGCTGCTGGACCTGCGACTGGCCCACCCGGAGGCCGCGCACCCGCTGCTGGCCAAGCTCGGCGCGGGCACGGCCACCCCGGCCGGGGTGCTGGACACCCCCGAGGTGCGGGCCGCGGTGGCCCGTTCGCTGGAGCTCGGCGAGGACGACTTCGAGGCCGCGGTGGACCTGGCCGACGCGGTGCTGGCCCTGGTGAAGGCGGCCGGGGCCACCGCGGGCGAGCACCCGTGGCTGGCCCGGCTGGCGCTGCCGGACGACGAGGGCGAGCTGTCCCGCGCCGGTGAGCTGATCCTGCCCGACTCCCCGCTCGCCGCGCTGGCCCGGGAGGAGGACGCCGGGTACGTGGACGAGGACCTGCTGGAGCGCTGGGGCCCCGAAGTCCTGGCCGCGGCGGGCGCGTTGAGCGCCTTCGTGCTGGTGCGGGCCGAGGACGTGGTGCTCGACCCGGACGACCTGGAGCGCCTCGACCCGACCGCCCCCGCCGACCGCGCGGCGGGTGGCCGTCCGACCGGCCTGCTGGACGAGGCCCCGGACGGTCTGGCCGAGTGGTGCGAGGACGCTCTGGAGTCCCTGCATGCCGACGACAGCGGGGAGTTGGGCGTGCCGCCGGTGGCCGCCGAGCTGCTCGCGGTGCGCGACCTGGACCTGGTGGACGACGCCGCCTGGCCCGAGGCGCTGGCCCTGCTGGCCCGCCCGCCGTACCGGGACGCGGTGGTCACCCCCGTACGGACCCTGCTGCCGGACGGCCGGTACGTGGACCTCCCGCCGTACACCGCCTGGTGGCTGCGCGACCACCCGGTGCTGGACGGCCGGGAGCCCGCCGGGCTGCGCGCGGCCGGGGCCGACCCGCTGCTGCGGGGCCTGTACGACGAGGCCCGCACCACGCTGGACGAGACCTTCCTGCACGCGCTCGGGGTGCGCACCACGCTGGCCGCGCTGCTGGCCGAGCCGCACGGTCCGGAGGAGCTGCTGGACCGGCTGACCGATCCGGCCTCCTTCGTGAGCCACCGTCAGCTGCACGGCATCCACACGGCGTTGGCGTCGGTGGCGGCCGAGCGGATCGAGCCGCTGGACACCGTGCGGGCCGTGCCGCCGATGGATCCGGAGACCGGCCGCCGCCCGGACGAGACCGTGCTGGTGGACGCCACCGAGGCGGTGGTGGCGGACGCCCCGGACTTGGTGGAGCTGCTGCACGACCACCCGCTGCTGCCGGTGGACCCTTCGCTGGCACCGGAGTTGGCCGAGCGGCTGCACGTCTCGCTGGCCAGCGAGGTGGCCGGCGGCCGGGTGCTCTCCGAGGGCACCCTGCACCGGACCCCGCCGGTGGTGCGGGAGTTGCTGCCCGGCTGCCCGGCCGTCTACGAGGAGCACGAGGAGCTCCTGGTGGTCGGCCCGGACGGCGGCGAGGCGGCGGTGGCCTGGCGCTGGGACGGCGCGGGCCAGGCGCCCGAGCTGCCCTACGACCCGGAGGAGGCCGAAGCCGGCGACGAGGACGACGAGTTCGAGGTCCCGCCGGTGCCCGGTCTGCTGCACGCCGCCACCCCCGAGGGGCTGGCGGCCGGCCTGGCCTGGTCGGTCGGCCAGTGGCACCGCCGCTTCGAGGTGCTGGCCGCGCTCACCGAGCCGGAGCGCGCGTACGAGCTGCTGGCGGCGCGCGACTACGAGTGAGAGGGGTGCGCACACGAACCTTCATGTGCGCGGAGGGGGACGGTTCGGCTAGCTTCGCGGGCATGACGAGCGCGAACGAGACGACCGTCCCCGTCCTCCCCTGTGCCGCCGTCGACGAGACGGTGGAGTTCCTGGAAGCCCTCGGCTTCGAGGTGACGTACCGCCAGACCCGCCCCTACCTCTACCTGGCCTTCGAGCGCGGCGGAGTCCACCTGCACTACGCCAAGCCGCCGGTGGGCCACGACCCCGCCGCCGAGGACGGCGGCGCCTGCCTGGTGTTCGTCGACCGGGTGGCCCCGTACCACGCGGATTTCAAGGCCGGGCTGAAGGCGCACTACGGCCGGGTGCCCTCCACCGGCCGGCCCCGGATCACCCGCTACCGGGAGGGCGCCAGCCGGTTCACCCTGGTGGACCCGTCCGGCAACTCGCTGATCTTCATCCAGCGGGACGAGCCGATGGAGCTGGAGTACGGCGGATCGTCCGAACTCACCGGCCTGGCAAAGGCCTTGGACAACGCCCGGATCCTGGTCGAGTTCAAGAACGACGACCGGGCGGCCTTCCGGGCGCTCTGCTCGGCCTACCGGCGGCACGCGGCGGCGGCCGAGCCGGAGACGCGGGCCGCCGCGGTGGCCGAACTCACCGACCTGGCAGGCCGGTTGGGAGAACAGGAGAAGCTCGCCTCCGTACTGGCCGGCGGCTAGCCCGCCTCGCCGGTGCGCTTGACGATCACCCGCCAGACCACCTCCAGCAGCAGCCCGGCCGCCACCGCGATGGCGACGCCGATCCACGGGTCGCGGGTGCCGGCCAGCGAGAGCTGGAAGAAGTCGGAGAGCCACGGCACCCACAGGACGAGGGCGAAGGCGCCGCCCATGGTGCCGATCAGGGCCAGCCGCCACCAGGTGTAGGGGCGGGCCACGATGGCCAGCACCCAGATGGCGACCAGGAAGAGGGTCAGGGTGGCCACGCTGGTGTCGGCCTTGAGGTCGGTGGCGTGGTTGGCCCGGGCCAGCATGTAGGCGGTGAAGGTGGCCGTCCCGGCGATCGCCCCGCCCGGGACGGCGAGCCGCAGCACCCGGCGGACGAAGCCGGTCCTGGCCCGCTCGTTGTTGGGGGCCAGCGCCAGGAAGAAGGCCGGGATGCCGATGGTCAGCGAGGAGAGCACGGTGGAGTGCCGCGGCAGGAACGGGTACGGCACGTGGGTGAAGACCACCAGCAGGGCGAGCAGCACCGAGTAGACCGTCTTCACCAGGAAGAGGTTGGCCACCCGCTCGATGTTGCCGATCACCCGGCGGCCCTCGGCCACCACCGAGGGCAGGGTGGCGAAGGAGTCGTTCAGCAGCACGATCTGGGCCACCGCCCGGGTGGCCTCGCTGCCGGAGCCCATCGCCACGCCGATGTCGGCGTCCTTGAGCGCCAGGACGTCGTTGACGCCGTCGCCGGTCATCGCCACGGTGCGGCCGCGGGACTGCATCGCGCCGACCAGCTCGCGTTTCTGCTGGGGCGTCACCCGGCCGTAGACGGTGGTGTTCTCGGCGACCTCGGCCAGTTCCTCCGGGTCGGTCGGCAGTGTCCGGGCGTCCAACGGCCGCTCCGCGCCCGGGAGTCCGAGGTGGGCGGCGACCGCGCCGACCGAGACGGCGCTGTCGCCGGAGATGACCTTGGCCTCGACCTTCTGGCTCTCGAAGTACCGCAGGGTGTCGGCGGCGTCGCCGCGCAGCCGCTGCTGGAGCACCACCAGGCCGAGCGGCTGCAGGGCGGCGGCCGGGTCCTCGTCCAGCGCGCTCTCGCTGCGGCCGAGCAGCAGCACCCGCAGTCCGCGCGATCCCAGCTCGTCCACCTCGGTGAGCGCCGGGTGCCCGGCGGGCAGCAGCACGTCCGGGGCGCCGAGCAGCCAGCTGGCCTCGGTGCCGGCCGGCTCCAGCATCCGCACCCCGCTCCACTTGCGGGCGGAGGAGAACGGAACGGCCTCCAGCACCCGCCAGCGCTCGCCCGCGCCGTTGCCGTAGGCGTCGATGACCGCCTGCATGCTGGGGTTGGGCCGGGCGTCCGCGCCGCCCATCGCGCCGAGCGCCTGCCGGAGCACGTCCGGGTCGTTCAGCAGGTGGTTGGCGAGCGGGGCCTCGGGGCTCAGGTGCGGGTCGGCACCGTCCAGGGTGCGCAGCTCGACCACGTCCATGCCGCCCTCGGTGAGGGTGCCGGTCTTGTCCAGGCAGACGGTGTCCACCCGGGCCAGCCCCTCGATCGCGGGCAGCTCCTGCACCAGGCACTGCTTGCGGCCGAGCCGGATCACGCCGATGGCGAAGGCCACCGAGGTGAGCAGCACCAGCCCCTCGGGGACCATCGGCACGATGCCGGCCACCATCCGGCGGACCGCCTCGCGCCAGTCGTTCTTCTCCACCGCGAGCTGACTGACGATCAGGCCGATCGCGGTCGGCACCAGCAGCCAGGTGATGAACTTGAGGATGGAGTCGATGCCGCTGCGCAGCTCCGACTTGACCAGGGTGAACCGGCTGGCCTCCTCGGCCAGCTGGGCCGCGTAGGCCTCCCGGCCGACCTTGGTGGCGGTGAAGGCGCCGGCCCCGGCGACCACGAAGCTGCCGGACATCACCTGGGCGCCGGGGTGCTTGAGCACCGGGTCGGGCTCGCCGGTGAGCAGCGACTCGTCGATCTCCAGGCCGTCCGCCTCGGTGACCACGCCGTCGACGATCACCTTGTCGCCGATGCCGAGCAGCACGGTGTCGTCCAGCACGATCCCGGCCACCGGGACCTGCTGGGCGGTGCCGTCCCGGCGGACCTGCGGCTTGGCCTCGCCGATCAGCGCCAGCCCGTCGAGGGTCTTCTTGGCGCGCAGCTCCTGGATGATGCCGATCGCCGTGTTGGCCACGATGACCAGGCCGAACAGACCGTCCTGGATCGGCCCCACCACCAGGATGATGCCGAACATGATCCCGATGATCGCGTTGAACCGGGTGAAGACGTTGGCCCGGACGATCTCCTTGACGGACCGGCTGGAGCGCACCGGCACGTCGTTGACCTGACCGCGGGCCACCCGTTCGGCGACCTCGGCGGAGCTCAGCCCGCCCCGGCGGGCCGGTCCGCCGCCGATCGCTGACGCACCTTCAGGCCGGGCGTCCCCGTCGGGGTCGGTCGCCGTGTTCTCCGCGGGATGGGTCATGGGACCGACTCTAGGTGGGCGATTTGTCCGGTGCGCCCTCCTGAGGTGCTATTCGGTCCGTCCGAGTGGCGGGGTGTCAGCCCTCGGTCGCGGACGCCCCGTCGGCCCCGGCGGCCTCGGCGGCCCGGGCCCGGCGGATCGCGTCGCGGCGGGCCCGGCAGTACCAGAGGCCGATCAGCCCGAGACCGGCGCCGGCCAGGCAGATCCACGGCCAGCGCCCGTGCCCGTTCTGCTCCAGCGTCGAGTGGAAGGGGACGAGCACCAGGAAGGCGAGGAACCAGAGCGCCGTGCCGCCGCCGACGATCGCGACGTCGTTGGCTTCCAGGGGCGGGGGAGAGGGGCGGACAGCGGTCTTCGGCATGCGGCCCAGGGTAAGGGGTGCGCCCCGCTCCGGGTCCGCGCCTGGAGGAAGCTCCAAGCGGAAGCCGTCGCAGGCTGCTCGTAATGGTCGTTTTCTACGCGCGGAGATGGCGCGTGCACGACCGAGAAACACATACTTGTGCCCTCCTCACCTCCCCCACATCTGACGAGGCCCCCCGATGTCTCCGCAGGCCCAGCCGACCTCCGTGTCGCCCGAGCCGTCCACGTCGCCGCAGCCCGGCGGACCGCTGGACCGTTTCTTCAAGATCTCCGAGCGCGGCTCCACGCTCGCCCGCGAGGTCCGTGGCGGCGTCGCCACCTTCTTCACGATGGCCTACATCCTGGTGCTCAACCCGATCATCCTGGCCAGCGCCGTGGACATGAACGGGACGCACCTCGACAGCGCCCAGCTGGTCACCGCGACCGCGCTGACCGCGGGTCTCACCACCCTGCTGATGGGCGTGATCGGCAACGTGCCGATCGGCCTGGCGGCCGGCCTCGGGGTGAACACCATCGTGGCCCTCCAGCTGGCCCCCCGGATGACCTGGCCGGACGCCATGGGCATGGTGGTGCTGGCGGGCTTCGCGATCATGATCCTGGTCGCCACCGGCCTGCGCGAGCGGGTGATGAACGCGGTGCCGCTCGGCCTGCGCAAGGCCATCGCGATCGGCATCGGCCTCTTCATCAGCCTGGTCGGCCTGGTGGACGCCGGCTTCGTCAGCCGGATCCCGGACGCCGCGCACACCACCGTCCCGCTCCAGCTGGGGAGCAACGGCCACCTCAACGGCTGGCCGGTGCTGGTCTTCATCCTCGGCCTGCTGCTCACCCTGGTGCTGGTGGTCCGCAAGGTGCCGGGCGCCATCCTGATCTCCATCGTGGTGATGACCGGCCTGGCCGTGATCATCAACGAGGCGGCCACCATCGCCCCGATGAACTGGGGCCTGACGGTGCCGAGCTGGCCGGGCAACCCGGTGGCGGCGCCCGACTTCGGGCTGGTCGGTCAGGTCAGCCTGTTCGGCGGCTTCTCGAAGGTCGGCGTCCTGACGGGCTGTCTGTTCGTCTTCACCGTGCTGATGTCCTGCTTCTTCGACGCGATGGGCACCATCCTCGGCGTGGCCGACGAGGCCCACCTGCTGGACGAGAAGGGCGACCTGCCCGGCATCAACAAGGTCCTGATGGTGGACGGCATCGCCACCGCGGCCGGCGGTGCGACCTCCTCCTCGGCCAACACCTGCTTCGTCGAGTCCACCGCGGGCGTCGGCGAGGGGGCCCGGACCGGCTTCGCCTCGATCGTCACCGGCGCGCTCTTCCTGGTGGCGCTCTTCCTGACCCCGCTGGCCACCATGGTCCCGGCCCAGGCGGCCACCCCCGCGCTGGTCACGGTCGGTTTCCTGATCCTGGCCAACTCGGTCCGGGACATCGACTGGTCGGACTTCACCCTCGCGATCCCGGCCTTCCTGACCATGATCATGATGCCGTTCACCTACAGCATCACCAACGGGATCGGCTTCGGCTTCATCGCCTTCTGCGTGCTGCGCGCGGCGACCGGCCGCGGCCGCGAGGTGCCGGTGGCGCTCTACGTGGTGGCCGGCGTCTTCGCCTTCTACTACCTGATGCCGGCCCTCGGCCTCGGCTGACGGCCCGTCAGGGGCCCTTCGGGCCGCTCGGACCACAGCCCGGCTCCGCCTCAGTGGATGAGGCCGAGCCGGGCTGCGATCATTCCGGCCTGGAAGCGGCTGTCGGCCCCGATGGCCTTCATGATCCGGCAGACCACCCGGTTGACCGTGCGCAGCGAGACGGTGAGGTTGCGCGCGATGGTCTCGTCGGTGGCGCCGGTGGCCAGCATCCGGAGCACCGCCTGCTCCTGGGGGCCGAGGTTGAGCTCGGTGGTCAGGGTGCTGGACTCCTCGTAGCTGGAGTGCTGCCAGCAGTACTCGAAGACCGAGATCAGGGCGCGGACCAGGGCCTCGCCCTCGATGGCCATCGCGCCGGCCTTGCCGTTGTTCGGGTCGATCGGGATGATCACCCGGCGCCGGTCGAAGATGATCATCCGGAACGGCACGGTGGGGGAGAGCCGCACCTCGTAGCCGGCCATCCGGATGTCGGTCAGGTGCTTGGCGATCCTCGGCACGCTGGCCAGGCTCTGCTGGTAGATGGTCCGCAGGTCCAGCCCGCGGTCGACCAGGCTCTTCGTCCGGGCGGCCGCCTCGGCGGACTGGGCCGGGGCCATGGCCGGGGCGGGGTGCATGGTGAGGATCTGCTCGCGGGCCAGTTCGGTGGCCTTGTTGAGGTAGACCGCGACGCTGCGCAGGTCGGTCAGCATCTCGACCGCGACCGGGCCGGGTGACCAGAAGTTCAGCGGCATGAAGCTGCTGAGGATCTCGGCCAGACCGGCCCGGGCGGCTGCCATCTGTTCGAGGTTGGCGGCCAGTTCGCGTTCCGCGTCGTTGATCAGCCGCATCGCGGCGACCTGCGAGCCGAGCAGCACGAACTCGGGGGTCTCGTCGGACGGGAATTCCACCAGTCCGAGCGAGGCCAGGTAGTCGATCCCGCGGCGGGCGTCCTCCGGCTCCAGGCCGACCGCCTCGGCGGCCTGCTGGATCTGCCAGGAGCCGCGCTGCTCCATGGCGCCGTAAATGCTCGCGGCGATTTCCTTGTCGGTTCTGCCGCTCCGCGTGGCCCTGCCGCTCTTCTCCCTGATCGACTCCGTATTCACCGTTCCCCCAGTCTCTATCGTCCTCCCGTCGGTCAGGATAGCGCGACGGAGAGTGTCCGAGGGATATGCCTAGGTGACGAGAAAATCTGACGGGTTCCTATCCCGGGGTGAGCTGCCGCAAATAGCGCCAGGGCGTCGGAATGCGCTCTTCTGGGGCTAAACCGGCACGGCGTCGTCCGCATAGAAGGGCATCGAGGCGGTGACGTACTCCTGCAGCCAGCGGCGGAACGGGTCGCCCAAGTCGTCCCGCTCGCAGGCGAGTTGGACGACGGCCCGGAGGTACTCCAGCCGGTCGCCGGTGTCGTAGCGGCGGCCGCGGAAGACGACGCCGTGCACCGGGCCGCCGATCGTGGGGTCGGTGGCCAGCTGCTGCAGGGCGTCGGTGAGCTGCACCTCGCCGCCGCGGCCGGGCTCGGTCCTGGCCAGCACGTCGAAGACGGCCGGGTCGAGCACGTAGCGGCCGATCACCGCGTAGTTGCTGGGGGCCTCGCCGGGGGCCGGCTTCTCCACCAGGCCCTCCACCCGGAGCACGTCGGCCTGGCCGGTGGAGCTGACGGCGGCGCAGCCGTAGAGGCCGATCTGGCTCGCGTCCACCTCCATCAGGGCCACCACGCTGCCGCCGTGCTCGGCCTGGATGTCGATCATCCTGCTGAGCAGCGGGTCCCTCGGGTCGATCAGGTCGTCGCCGAGCAGGACGGCGAAGGGCTCGTTCCCCACGTGCGGCTGGGCGCAGAGGACGGCGTGGCCGAGGCCCCGCGGGTCGCCCTGGCGGACGTAGTGGATGGCGGCGGGGGAGGTGGCGCGCTGGACCTGGGCGAGCCGGCCGAGGTCGCCCTTCTGCCGGAGGGCCTCCTCCAGCTCCCAGTTGCGGTCGAAGTGGTCCTCCAGCGGGCGCTTGTTCCGGCCCGTGATCATCAGGACGTCCTGGATGCCGGCGTCCACCACCTCCTCCACCACGTACTGGATCGCGGGCCGGTCCACGACCGGCAGCATCTCCTTGGGGGTGGCCTTGGTGGCGGGCAGGAAGCGGGTGCCCAGCCCGGCGGCGGGGATGACCGCCTTGCTGATTCCTCTGCGGGGTGTGGTCATGGCCGGGACCGTAGCCCGGCGGTGGGGCCGCCGCCCACGGGCCGGTGCTCCGGCCCGCGTACTCATCCACCTGTGCGAATGGACCCGGTGAGGTAGCCAGGGGGATATTGACCGTGCATGGTCATTTTACTATTCCATGGGGAATTCTTGGGAATGACTCCCGTCTGACGATAGATCAGATTAGGCTTTGACCGTGCTCCGGCGAGGACCCGCCGCCCAACGTGTCGTCTTTGCGACAGGGCGTGATCATGTCCCCGGGTTTCGTTGCCTCCGTGTGACCAGGGAAGGCACCATTGAATCTGACAGAGAACGAACGCAGATTCGTCACTTTCCTGGGGGATAAAAATGGCCCGCTTCGGCCTTCGGTTCAGTGCGCTCATTTGCATGTTGATAATCGCCGTTGGCGCCATGTGGGCCGCTTCTTATGACGGACTCGAGGTCAAGGCGCCGGTTTATCTCGCGGACCCGGGTGACCCCGGCTGTTGCTGACCTGAAACGGACCCGGACGGGGGATGGAAGAATGGCACAGGAACGAGTCGGCCAAGTGGACTGCACGGGGCTGCCGGAATTCTGCTCGGAGGCCTTCGCCTCACTCGGCCGGGCGGACCAGAGGAACGCGGCGGAGACCTACGTCCGGGGCCTGCTGAACTGCGACGGACGGAAGACGATCCCGCGCCTCGCGGTGGCATCGCCCGGCCGGAGCGAGCAGTCGCTCCAGCAGTTCATCAATCAGAGCCCCTGGGAGCACGGGCCGGTCCGGAAATGGCTGGCGGAACGCATGGTCCGCGATTTCCGGCCGGAGGCCTGGGTGGTCGGCGAGCTGGCCTTCCCGAAGCACGGCCGGTACTCGGCGGCGGTGGAGCGGCAGTACGTCCACTCGCACGGACGGGTCCGCAACTGCCAGCTGGCGATCATGGTCGGCATGCAGGTCGGCGGAGTCACCGTCCCGGTGAACTGGAGCCTGACCATCCCCGAGCAGTGGGGGCAGGACGACGAGCGGCGCTCCCGGGCGAAGGTGCCCGACAGCGAGCTGCCCCGCCCCTACTGGCAGTACCACGTCGAACTCCTCGACGACATGGCCCTGGACTGGGGCGTTCCCGAGGCGCCGATCCTGCTGGACGCCCGGCACCGCCCGCTGGAGTGGTACCTGGCCGCGCTGGAGATGCGCGCCCAGACCTACCTGGCCCAGGTGAGCCCGAACGAACTGGTGCAGCCGGCCGACGCGAGCTGGGCCCGCGGCAGCGGACGGATCGTCAACAGCCAGGGCGCCCGCGCCCGGGCCCGGACGGTGGCCGACATCGCGGCGAGCGTCGGCAACGTCACGCCCGAGACGCTCTACTGGCGGGACGCCGGCGGTCACACGCTGCGCTCCCAATTCCTGGTCATTCCGGTCCAGGTGCTGGTCGGCAGCGGCCGCCCGGCCGGGAGCAAGGCCCTGCTGGCCAATCGGCTGCTCATCGTGGAATGGCCGCTCGGCAAGCCGAGTCCGCGGGGATACTGGCTCACCAACATCCGGGGCGCCTCGCTGCGCGAATTGGTCCGGTTGGCCAAACAAGTGTCCACCGCGACCCCGCAAGCGGCGGAACTCGCTTCCGGTTACGGCCTGTTCGACTACGAGGGCCGCACGTTCAACGGCTGGCACCACCACGCCACGATGGTGAGCGCCGCACTGGATTACGACATTCTCAACGGTGCCCACCTGGGCCGGGACGAATTCGAGGAGAGTCCGGGCCCCGAGCTCACCGAACTCGTCCGTTGACCTGACGCAGTGCGTCAGGTGGATGTTCGGCCCCGTATAGGGGCGCGGAGCGCTGACTAGCCTGCGCTCTGGACTAGCCGCATTTCGACTGGGACGGCGTGCGGAGCCGTGCCACACGGGAGGTTTTCAATGACAGGTCCCGCACACACCGCCGACGCCATCGTGGTCGGCGGCGGGCCCGCCGGGCTCTCGGCCGCGCTGTACCTGGCGCGCTACAACCGCTCGGTGCTGGTCTTCGACAGCGGTCACGGCCGGTCGACCCACCACCAGACCAACCACAACTACCTCGGCTTCCCGAAGGGCATCGCCACCGTCGAGCTGCGCGAGCTGGCGCGGCGCCAGCTGGAGCCGTACGAGCAGGTGCGGATCGTCCACCACACCATCAACGAGGTCTCCGGCAACGGCGACATCGGCTTCACCGTCAAGGCGCAGGGCGGCAGTTGGCACGGCAAGGTGATCGTGCTGGCCACCGGGGTGCTCGACCACTTCCCGCACTTCGAGGGCTGGGAGGAGTACGTCGGCCGGTCGATGTTCTGGTGCATCACCTGCGACGGCTACGAGAACCGCGGCAAGCGCATCCTGGTGGTCGGCCACACCGACGCGGCGGCCGGCGAGGCGATGCAGCTGCACGGCCTGACCGACCAGGTCCAGCTGCTGCTGAACAGCAACAGCAACGACATCAGCCCGAAGTTCGCCGCACGGCTGGCCGCGGCCGGCATCCCGGTGATCGACGACCGGATCGACAAGGTCGAGGGCGAGGACGGCCAGATGACCGCGGTCTTCACCAAGGGCGGCCGCCGCCTCCCGCTGGACGCGCTCTTCTCCATCCAGGGCGCCAACCCGGAGACCAAGCTGGCCCACCAGCTCGGCATCGACTTCGCCCCCAGCGGCTACATCGCCGTGGACACCGAGCAGAAGACCTCGGTGGCCGGGGTGTACGCGGCCGGTGACGTCACCGCGCTGCACTCCCACCAGGTGACCGCCGCCGTCCACGAGGGCGCCCAGGCGGCCTCGGCGGCCAACTACTTCCTGTACCCGCCGGAGCTCAAGGCGGACTGACGGCACGTCAGCCACCGGACGACGTACGTACGACCGGCCACCCGATTCCGGGTGGCCGGCTCAAGTGATGCGGAAGGAAACCGAGATGACCGACTGGACCGTGGTGGGGGACTCCAACGGCTACCCCACCACCGCCACCTGTGGGCACCTGGGCGAGGCGGCCGACGTCAAGCCCTCGACCCTGGAGGGCTGTGAGGACTGCCTGCGCGAGGGCACCCGCTGGCTGCACCTGCGGGAGTGCCTGGTCTGCGGCCACGTCGGCTGCTGCGACCAGTCGCCGCGCCGGCACGCCACCGCGCACTGGCACGCCACCAAGCACCCGCTGGTCCGTTCGTTCCAGCCGGACGAGGACTGGGCCTGGTGCTACCCCGACTCGCTCTTCCTGCTCCCCGCCGAGCTGGCATGAGCAAGCACCAGGTGGTCAGGGACCACTGCCTCGCGCCGGGCCGTCCGGTGGACGCGCCGCCGAGCGGCGCCCGGTACAGCAGGATGCTGCCGGAGCTCCCCGCGCTCAACTCCCGTCCGGAGGAGCTTTTCCGGGCCGGCTCCCCGGGCGGCGTCTGCGACGCCGCCCGTTTCCCGCTGCGGGCCGGGGTGGACGACGCGGTCGGCGCGGCCGGCTGGCCGTTCTTCGGGCAGTTCATCGCGCACGACATCACCGCCGACCGCTCGCCGATCTCGGCGCAGGCGGACGTGGCGGCGCTGCGCAACGTCCGCTCGCCCAAGCTCAACCTCGAACTGGTGCACGCGGACGGCCCGGTGGGCTCGCCGTACCTGTACGACGCGGCCGACCCGTCGAAGCTGATCACCTCCCAGGACGGCACCGACGTGCCGCGCAACTGGCAGGGCACCGCGCTGATCGGCGACCCGCGCAACGACGTGCACCGCTTCGCCGCCCAGCTCCACCTGGCGTTCCTGAACGCGCACAACGGGCTGGTGGACCGGCTCCGCGAGGACGGCGCGCCGGAGGCCGAGCTGTTCGACGAGGCCCGCCGCGCGCTCACCTGGCACTACCAGTGGATCGTCGTCCACGACTACCTGCCGCGGCTGATCGGCGCCGAGCTGACGGCGCAGATCCTGGACGCCGGGCCGAAGTTCTTCGCGCCCGCGCCGGGCGAGGCCTTCATCCCGCTGGAGTTCGCGGACGCCGCGTTCCGCTACGGGCACGGCCAGATCCGGCACCGGTACCGGATGACCAGGGACGGGCTGCAGTACCCGCTGTTCCCGCACCTGTTCGGCCACGGGCCGATCCCGCCGGAGCACGTGGTGGACTGGTCGATGCTCTTCGACGTCCCCGGCCAGCCGCCCGCCCAGCGGGCCAAGCGGATCGACGGCGGGCTGCCGACCAGTCTGATCTCGCTGCCGGAGGACATCACCGGCGAGGTGGACCAGGCCGAGCTGCGCTCGCTGGCCGTCCGCGACCTGCTGCGCGGACAGGCCACCGCGCTGCCCTCCGGGGAGTCGGTGGCCGAGCAGTTCGGCGCACAGGTGCTCACGCCGGAGGAGGTCGGGCCGGAGTGGGCCGGCGGCACGCCGCTGTGGCTCTACATCCTCAAGGAGGCGCAGGTGCGCCACGAGGGCGACCGCCTCGGCGAGGTGGGCGGCCGGATCGTCGGCGAGGTGCTGATCGGCCTGCTGCGCGCCGACGCCGAGTCCTACCTCTCGGCGGACCCGGGCTGGCAGCCCACGCTGCCCTCCTCCGGGGACGGCTTCACGCTGGTGGACCTGCTCGACTTCGCCGCAGCCAATGGAGTAGCGAAGGCGACTTGACGGACATTCACGTGCGAGTCCGGGGTGAATTCCCCGGGCTCGCAACGTGATTGACCGAACAGAATTCCGATGGGGATGATGAATTCGGTCAAGCTGTCCGCCGGTATCCCGGTGCCATCGACATGGAGGTTGCACGTGAAGTCCGAGGTCATGCGTTTCACGTTCATGGACGCCATCGCCGGACGAGTCGTCGAATTCCGGTCCGAGGACCGGATCTTCAAGCTGAAGACCATCGACGGCCGTGATTTCGACGTCAAGCTCAGTGACGGGATGTCGGCGGAGCTCCTGCGCAACCTGGACGAGCCCTACGCGGACGCCGGCGGCCACGTCGACGACCTGCTCCAGCCCGGTGCCCAGGTCTTCGTCTACGGCGTCTTCTACCCCGAGGGCGGCGAGTACAACTACGAGGCCAAGAAGCTGACCTTCGTCGGCCGCGGCCCGGAGGACTACAACTTCGAGAAGTCCAACTGGTGGATCAACCAGATCGACTCGCTGGCCCGGTTCTACCGGCGTGCGCAGTTCGGCGACGGCAAGATCGACTACAAGGACTACCGCACCAACATCCGCCTCGGCGGCGACAAGGCCGCCAGCCACGTCCAGGAGACCGACACGATCTCCCGGATGGTCTACGGCATGGCCTCGGCCTACATGCTGACCGGCAACGAGGACTACCTCGAGGTCGCCGAGCTCGGCACCAAGTACCTGCGCGACCACATGCGCTTCGTGGACCGCGACTCCAACGTCGTGTACTGGTACCACGGCATCAAGGTCGAGGGCGACTACGAGAAGAAGCTGCTCACCTCGGAGTTCGACGACGACTACGACGCGATCCCGATGTACGAGCAGATCTACGCGCTGGCCGGCCCCACCCAGACCTTCCGCGTCACCGGTGACCGCCGGATCGCCTCGGACATCGACTCCACCATGCGCCTGTTCGAGCAGTACTACCGCGACTACGAGGGCGGCGGCTACTTCTCGCACATCGACCCGGTCCTGCTCTCCCCCCACCACGACTCGCTGAAGTTCAACAAGTCGCGGAAGAACTGGAACTCGGTCGGCGACCACGCCCCGGCGTACCTGATCAACCTCCTGCTGGCGACCGGCGACGAGCGCCACGCGGAAATGCTGGAGCGCACCTTCGACACCATCGTCGAGCACTTCCCGGACTACCAGGCCAGCCCGTTCGTCAACGAGCGGTTCAACACCGACTGGTCCCAGGACCTCGGCCACACCTGGCAGCAGGACCGCGCGGTCGTCGGGCACAACCTGAAGATCGCCTGGAACCTGATGCGGATGAACTCCTACAAGGACAAGGACTCCTACAAGGAGCTCGCCGAGAAGATCGGCCAGATCATGCCGGCGGTCGGCAGCGACCAGCAGCGCGGCGGCTGGTACGACGTGGTCGAGCGCAAGCTGGCCGACGGCCAGGAGTTCCACCGCTTCGCGTGGCACGACCGCAAGGCCTGGTGGCAGCAGGAGCAGGCCATCCTGGCCTACCTGATCCTGAGCGGCACGGTCGGCGGTGACGCCTACCGCGAGGAGGCCCGCCAGGCGACCGGCTTCTACAACACCAACTTCCTCGACCACGACGAGGGCGCGGTCTACTTCAACGTGCTGGCCAACGGCCTGCCCTACCTGCTCGGCACCGAGCGCCTCAAGGGCAGCCACTCGATGAGCATGTACCACTCGGCGGAGCTCTGCTACCTCGCCGCGGTGTACACCAACCTGCTCAACACCGGTCAGCCGCTGAACCTCTGGTTCAAGCCGCGGCCCGACGCCGACCGCACCCTGCGGGTGTCGCCGGACCTGCTGCCGGCCGGCCGGGTCGAGCTGACCCGGGTCGAGATCGAGGGCAAGGAGTGGGACAAGTTCGACGCCAAGAACCTCACCGTCGACCTGCCCGACTCGGCCTACTCGCTCACGGTGAAGGTGGAGCTGACCCCGGTCGGCTGAGTACTCGTCAGGGGCTGTCGCTCCCGGGGCATGCGGGCCCCGGGAACGACAGCCCCTGACGCTTCCCCGGGACTTTTCGACGGGGACACGACACGACAACAGGCACGACGGGCGCGCACGGCGGACGCGACGCGACACACGGCTCTGGGAGGGACCGACGTGGCAACGGAAGACAGAGGCACGGTGGCGGCGGAGGAGTTCGCCACCGATCGGATCGCGGGGTACGACGTACGCCCCGGCACCCCCTACCCCTTCGGCGCGACCTACGTGCCGGGCGGGGTGAACTTCTCGGTCTACTCCAGCCGGGCGGACGACGTCTCGCTGGTGCTCTTCAAGCCGGGCGACCCGGTACCGGTCGCCGAGATCCCGATCCCGGACGAGTACCGGGTCGGCGGGGTCTGGGCGATCACGGTGCTGGGCATCGGCGAGGGCGACGTGGACTACGGCTACCGGGTCTTCGGCCCGCCGCAGCCGGCCCCCGGCGACCGCTTCGACCCGGCCGCCGTGCTGCTCGACCCCTACGCCAAGGCCGTCACCGGCCGGGACACCTGGGGCGAGGAGCCGGACTGGAACAACCCCAACCAGTACCGGGCCCGGCTGACCGCCGACCACTTCGACTGGCAGGGCGACCACCCGCTCCGGCTGCCCGCCAAGGACCTGGTGGTCTACGAGCTGCACGTGCGCGGCTTCACCAAGCACGAGTCGGCCGGGGTGGCCGAGCCCGGCACCTTCGCCGGCCTGCGCGAGAAGATCCCCTACCTCAAGGAACTCGGCATCAACTGCGTCGAGTTGATGCCGGTCTTCGAGTTCGACGAGTTCGAGAACAGCCGGACCAGCCCGACCACCGGCGACCTGCTGCTCAACTACTGGGGCTACTCCACGGTGGGCTTCTTCGCCCCCAAGGCCGGCTACGCGGCCGGCGGCGCCGCCGGCCGCCAGCGCGAGGAGTTCAAGGAGCTGGTCCGGGACCTGCACGCCAACGGCATCCAGGTGATCCTGGACGTGGTCTTCAACCACACCGCCGAGGGCAACGAGCACGGCCCGACGATCCACTTCCGGGGGCTGGACAACAGCACCTACTACCAGCTCACCCCCGAGGGCTACTACCAGAACTTCAGCGGCACCGGGAACACCTTCAACTGCAACAACCCGGTGGTCCGCGACTACATCCTGTCCTGCCTGCGGTACTGGGCCAGCGAGTACCACGTCGACGGCTTCCGCTTCGACCTGGCCTCCATCCTGGACCGCGGCGAGGACGGCGCGCCGCTGGAGAACCCGCCGCTGCTGGAGGCGCTCTCCTACGACCCGCTGCTCAAGGACTGCGTGCTGATCGCCGAGGCCTGGGACGCCGGCGGCCTCTACCAGGTCGGCGCCTTCCCCAACTACGGCCGCTGGGCCGAGTGGAACGGCAAGTACCGCGACGTGCTGCGCCGCTTCCTCAAGGGCGAGCCCGGCACCGTCGGCGAGCTGGCCACCCGCCTGGTCGGCTCGCCCGACCTCTACGGCAGCCGCGGCACCACCGCCTCGGTCAACTTCGTCACCTGCCACGACGGCTTCACCCTCAACGACCTGTTCTCGTACAACGAGCGGCACAACGAGGCCAACGGCGAGTACAACCGGGACGGCAACAGCGACAACGACTCCTGGAACTCGGGGGCCGAGGGCCCGACCGACGACCAGGAGGTGCTGGCGCTGCGGCGGCGGCAGGCCAAGAACGCGATGGTGCTGCTGCTCACCAGCCAGGGCATCCCGATGATCCTGGCCGGCGACGAGTTCGGGAACACCCAGGGCGGCAACAACAACGCCTACTGCCAGGACAGCGAGATCTCCTGGCTGACCTGGCCCAAGACCGACGAGGCCGACGAACTCCGGCGCTTCACCACCCAGTTGATCCGCCTCCGGCAGGAGCACGAGGTGCTCCGCCGGGCCACCCACCCGACCGGCGCCGACGCCATCCCGGGCTACCCGGACGTGAGCTGGCACGGCACCCGGGCCTGGCAGCCGGACTGGTCCGAGGGCGACCGGGTGCTGGCCGTGATGCGCTGCGGCGAGCACGAGGACGGCTCGGCCGACTTCGTCTACGTCGCCGCCAACGCCCACTGGGAGGGCCTGGAGCTCGAACTCCCGGACCTGCCGGGCGACATGCGCTGGCACCGGGCGGTCGACACCTCGGCCGAGGAGCCCGAGGACATCAGCGCGCCGGGCGCCGAGCCCGCACTGGAGGACCAGCTGCGCTTCCCGATCGGCCCGCGCTCCGCGGTGGTCCTGGTCGGACGCCGGAACGACGGCTGAGCGCGGCGAGGGGGGAGAAGGGGGATGACCATGACCACGATGAACGGTGATGCGGCCGGTCCGAGACGGCACGGCGGCAGCACGGTGAAGATCCGGGTCGGCGGTGAACTGGACGCGCTCGGCACGCCGGGCTTCCGCCGCCAGCTCGACACCCTGGCCCAACGCCGCGAGATAGGACGGCTGGTGCTCGACCTGAGCACCGTCCGCTACCTCTCCTCGGCGGGGCTGCGCTCGCTGCTCTACCTGCGCCAGCGCTTCCCGGAGCCGGTGTCGATCGCGCTCGCGGGCGTGCAGGAGCCCGTCGGGCGCACGCTCCGGCTGGCCGGCTTCCAGCGCGGCCTGGAGCTCACCGACCACGACGGCGAGGCGGCGGCCTGACGAGGCGTCACGAGAAGGGCCCCGGTACCTCGGTACCGGGGCCCTTCTCCGTTGCCTCTCAGGGGAGTCGGATGCCGCTCAGCTCGGCGCAGGCGGCGAGCAGGGCCTCCTGGACCTCCGGGTCCTCGGTCTCCGGCTTGGCCTCGTCGAGGAAGCGCATGTGGCGAAGGTAGCTGCCGGAGACCTGGGCCGCCGGGTCGTCCGAGCCGGCCAGCCAGACCTGGGTGGCCGCGCCGGTGGCCAGGTCGGTGGGGGCGGAGCTGCCGCCCATCCGGGAGCGCACCCAGCCCGGGCAGACGGCGTTGCTGTGCACCTCGGGGTGGCGGCGGGCCACCGCGAAGGCCAGCGCCAGATCGGCCAGCTTGGAGTCGCAGTAGGCGGAGGTGCCGTCCCAGCGGCGGCGGGTGCGCTGGAGGTCGGAGAGGTCGATGGTGCCGCCGTCGGACATCCCGGAGGAGAGGTAGACCAGGCGTTGCGGCAGCGGGATCAGCGCGGTGAGCACGTACGGGGCGAGGACGTTCACCTGGAAGGTGGTCTCCAGGCCGTCCTCGGAGGCCTGGCGGGGGCTGCCGGTGCGGGAGATCCCGGCGTTGTGGATCACGGCGTCGAAGGGGCCCACGGCGGTTGCCTGCTTGGCGAGTTCGACGGTCTGGGAGAGGGACGCGAGGTCGCCGACCACCACGTCCGCGGCACCGGGGACGGCGCGGCGGGCGTCCTCGGCGCGCTGGGCGTTCCGGGCGTGCAGGACCACTTCGTGGCCCTGGGCGACGAGCATGGTGGCGGTCTGACGGCCGATGCCGTCGGCGGAGCCGGTGACGAGGATGCGCTTCATCTTGCGGTCACTCCTTTGTGGATAGTGGTTACGCCTCTGGGGGCGCGGGGAACTGCGCGAGTTCGGAAGGCGGACCAGTGTTAGATCGGGGCATGTGAGCCAGTTGCAGGAGTTGCCGTCCCCCGGCGCGCAGTTCCTCGCGCCCCCGGGGTGACCACCTTCGACGGCTACCCGGTCGTACCGCCGTCCCCCAGCGCGCCCGCGCGGCGGAGCCGCAGATCAGCAGAGTCTCGCGCCCCTGGGTCGCTGCCCTTCCGGGCGCCGGCCACCAGCCAGCAGGTGGAGAGGGCGGGCAAGTACAGCTCTGCGGACCAGGGTTGGCCGTGGTGAGGGGTTGCGGTGGCGCGGAGGGAGGTGGGGCGGGCGGTGGTGGGGTCGGTGTCGAGGAGGACGTGCCAGCGGCCGGGGCGGGGGAGGCCGATGCGGAGGGAGTCCCAGGTGGCGCCGGAGAGGTTGGCGACGCAGACCAGCGGGGTGCCGTCGGGGGCGCGGCGGAGGAAGGCGTAGACGTTGTGGCCGGCGTCGTCGGCGTCGAGCCACTGGAAGCCCTCGGGCACCGGGTCCTGGGCCCAGAGGGCGGGGGTGTCGCGGTAGGCGCGGTTGAGCGAGGAGACCAGCTGCCGGACGCCGAGCCGGCCGGCCTCCTCGGGGCCGGGCCACTGGAGGCCGTAGGCCTCGCTCCACTCGCCCTGGTCGCCGTTCTCGCCGCCCATGAAGAGCAGGTTCTTCCCGGGCAGCGCCCACATCAGCCCGAACATGGCCCGTACGTTGGCGAGTTGGGCGGCCTCGTCGCCGGGCATCCGGCTGCGCAGCGAGCCCTTGCCGTGCACCACCTCGTCGTGGCTGAGCGGCAGGACGAAGTTCTCCGTCCAGGCGTAGGTGGTGGAGAAGGTGATGCCGTGGTGGTGGTGCTCGCGGTAGACCGGGTCCTGCTGGAAGTAGTCGAGGGTGTCGTGCATCCAGCCGAGGTTCCACTTGAAGTCGAAACCGAGGCCGCCGTCGCGCAGCGGGGCGGTGACGCCGGGCCAGGTGGTGGACTCCTCGGCGATGGTGAGGACGCCGGGGAAGCGGCCGTGCACCGCCTCGTTGAGGGAGCGCAGGAAGGCGACGGCCTCCAGGTTCTCCCGGCCGCCCTCCTGGTTGGGCTCCCACTGGCCGTGCGGGCGGGAGTAGTCGAGGTAGAGCATGGACGCGACCGCGTCCACCCGCAGGCCGTCGACGTGGAACTCCTCGCACCAGTAGAGGGCGTTGGCGATCAGGAAGTTGGCGACCTCGGGGCGGCCGTAGTCGAAGACGAGGGTGCCCCAGTCGGGGTGTTCGCCGCGGCGCGGGTCGGGGTGCTCGTAGAGCGGGTGGCCGTCGAAGCGGCCGAGCGCGAAGTCGTCGCGGGGGAAGTGGGCGGGGACCCAGTCGAGGATGACGCCGATCCCGGCCCGGTGCAGCGAGTCGACCAGGTACCGGAAGTCGTCGGGGGAGCCGAAGCGGGAGCTGGGGGCGTAGAAGCCGGTGACCTGGTAGCCCCAGGAGCCGCCGTAGGGGTGCTCCATGACGGGGAGCAGCTCGACGTGGGTGAAGCCCTGCTCGCGGACGTAGGCGGTGAGCTCGACGGCGAGCTGACGGTAGCTCAGGCCGGGTCGCCAGGAGCCGAGGTGGACCTCGTAGACGCTGAGCGGGCGGCGGCGCGGGTCGGCCGCGGCCCGGCGGATCATCCACTCGCGGTCGCCCCAGCGGTGGTCGGAGGCGTGCACCACGCTGTCCGGGCCGGGGGGCAGCGGGGCGGACCGGGCGCACGGGTCGGCCTTGGCGCGGCGGACGCCGTCGGCGCCGAGGAGCTCGAAGCGGTAGCGCTGGCCGGCCTCGGCGCCGGGGACGAAGACCGTCCAGTAGTCGGTGGTGCCGATCCGGCGCAGCGGGACCGGGGCCCGGCCGCCGGTCACCTGGCCGGCCACCGCGACCTCGTGCGCGCGCGGGGCCCAGAGGGTGAAGGAGACCCCGGGCCGGCCGGACGCGTCGGCGCCGGGGTGGGCGCCGAGCACCTCCCAGAGGCGTTGGTGCTTCCCCTCGGCGAGCAGGTGCAGGTCGAGCGGGCCGGGCCCGGAAGCCGGCAGCTCCGCGGGCGCCTCCGCGGACGCGGCGATTGACTGAAGCACGGCAATTCCTTTGGTCGGCGACACCTCGGAATTGTCGCAGCCCAGGGCATTCCTTGGGGAGTTTTCCGAGTGGAAAAAGTGCACTCCGACAATGCGGCGCACGGGACTTGACGTAATGTGCGGGCCCATTCCGGGGGGAGTGCCGACCGGCCCGCACGGCCGTTGACCCTGCCCCCGGCCTGCCCCAGTCTCTGAGGGCAGGCAGTGACAAGCCTCGAAAACGGAGTAGCCATGACGAAGAAAGTTCTCGTACTCCTCTCGGAGTACGGCTATTGGGGCGAGGAACTCGTCGGCCCGCTGTACGCATTCGACAAGCAGGGTTACGAGGTGACCTTCGCGACCCCCACCGGCAAGCGGGCGCACGCCCTGCCGCCGAGCATGGACCCGGGTTTCGTCGACCCGCCGCTGGGCCGCAGCGTGGTCTCCGCCGAGGTCGCCAAGGTGGTCGTGGACCTGGAGGCCTCGGACCGTCTGGACAGCCCGGAGGACCTGTCCTCCTGGATCCCGACCCGCCCGTACACCAGCGACGAGGACTACCTCCGCAAGCTGGAGGCCTACAACAACGCGGTCGGCGACGAGCTGACGGAGCGTCTGGCCGAGTACGACGCGCTGCTCATCGTCGGCGGCAGCGGCCCGATCGTGGACCTCGCCAACAACGGCCGGGTGCACGACGTCATCCTGAACTTCCTGCGCGCGGACAAGCCGATCGGCGCCGAGTGCTACGGCGTGGCCTGCCTCGCGTTCGCCCGTGACTGGGAGGACCGGAAGAGCATCATCTCCGGCAAGCACGTCACCGGGCACTGCAAGGAGTACGACTACAAGGACGGCACCGGCTTCCTCGGCACCGACTTCGTGATGGGCCCGCCGCCGTACCCGCTGGAGTACATCCTCCGCGACGCCACCGCCCCCGAGGGCCGCTACCACGGCAACTTCGGCAAGGAGATCTCGGTGATCGTCGACTACCCGTTCATCACGGGCCGTTCGACCCCGGACTCCTACCGCACCGGCGAGAAGATGGTCGAGGTCCTGGAAGACGGCCTGACCCGCTACGGCTGGTAAGGGAGTTCCTGTGACCAGGCTCGGCAAGAACGCCATCATCGAGCAGCTGCTCGCCGACGGCATCACCCACATGTTCGGCAACCCGGGCACGGTGGAGCAGGGCTTCCTCGACGCCCTGGAGGAGTACCCCGACTTCCAGTACATCCTGACGCTGCAGGAGACGGTGGCGGCCGGCATCGCCGACGGGTTCGCCCGGGCGACCGGTGGCCCGGCGCTGCTCCAGCTGCACAGCGGGGTCGGCCTCGGCAACGGCATCGGGATGATGTACCAGTCCAAGCGCGGTCACGCGCCGCTGGTGGTCATCGCCGGCGAGTCGGGCATCGAGTACGACTCGATGGACGCCCAGATGGCCGCCGACCTGGTCGCTATGGCCAGGCCGGTGACCAAGTGGGCGACCAGGGTGGTCGATCCGCGGTCCCTGCTGCGGGTGCTCCGTCGCGCGATCAAGACCGCGATGACCGAGCCGCGCGGCCCGGTCTTCGTCTCGCTGCCGATGGACATCCTGGACGCCCCGAACGACGAGCCGGTCGTCCCGACGGTCATCCCCGACCGTCGGACGCTGCCGGCCCCGGCCCTGGTGGCCGAGGCGGCGGCGCTGCTGGCGCCGGCGAAGCGTCCGCTGCTGCTGGTCGGCGACGGCGTCTCCGTCTCCGGGGCCGAGCCCGAACTGCTGCGCGTCGCCGAGAAGTTGGGCGCCGACGTGTGGTTCGTGGACTCCTCGGAGGCGCACCTGCCGGCCGACCACCCGCTGGCCCGCGGTGCCATCGGCCACATGTTCGGCATGGTCAGCCGGGCGGCGGTGCGCGAGGCGGACGCGGTGCTGATCGTGGGGACGTACGTGTTCCCGGAGGTCTTCCCGGACCTGGTCACCCCGTTCGCCGAGGGCGCGGCCATCGTGCACGTCGACCTCGACGACTACGAGATCGCCAAGAACCACCCCGTCACGCTGGGCCTGGTCGCTGACCCGAAGCTCACCCTGGACGCCCTGGCCACCGCGCTGGACGGGCTGCGAACGCCCGAACAGGACGCGGCGGCACGTGAGTTCATCGAGCGCCGGCGGGCCGAGCAGGCCGAGCGCGCGGCGGCGCCGGACGACACCCTGATCGGTGCCTTCCTGGCGAAGCTGGGCGAGCGGGCCCCGGAGGACCTGATGGTCTTCGACGAGGCGCTGACCGCCTCGCCGTACATCACCCGGTACCTCAACCCGCGCCTGCCCGGGCACTACTTCGCCACCCGTGGCGGTTCGCTGGGCGTCGGCATCCCGGGCGCGGTGGGCATGAAGATCGCCCACCCGGAGAAGACCGTGGTCGGCTTCACCGGCGACGGCGGCTCGATGTACACCTACCAGGCGCTGTGGACCGCCGCCCGGCACGAGGTGCCGGCCGTCTTCGTGGTCTGCAACAACCACCGGTACGAGCTGCTGAACAAGAACATCGACCAGTACTGGGTCGAGCGGGACATCGAGAAGCACGAGTTCCCGCACTCCTTCGACCTCTCCCACCCGGAGATCGACTTCGTCGGCCTGGCCCGCTCGCTGGGCGCCGACGCCGTCCGGCTGGACAAGCCGGACCAGATCGACGACGTGGTGGAGCGGATGCTGACGACCCGTCGGCCGCTGCTGGTCGAGCTGCTCACCGACGACACCCGCTGACCGTCACCCGCTGACCGGCAGTCCTTCGCAGCAGGAGAAGAAATGGCACTGACCGAGACGGCGATCAAGACCATGGTCGCCGACTGGTACCGCGCGCTGGACCAGCACGTTCCGCTGGAGACCGCGCTGACCTACCTGGTCGACGAGGGCCTGGAGATGCGCTTCCCGGAGACCACCTCCCGGGGCCACGCCGGCTTCGCCGACTGGTACAAGGCCGTCACCAACCGCTTCTTCGACGAGGTGCACACCGTCACCTCGACCGAGGTGAGCAACCTGACCGAGACCTCCGCCGACGTCAAGGTGGTCGTCAACTGGCAGGCCAAGATCTGGGACGCCCCGGGCCCCAAGAGCGCCTGGCTGGGCTTCGACGCCTACCAGACCTGGGTGGTCTCGGCCGGCCCGGACGGCGCCCCGCAGATCAAGATCTACATCGTGGACTCCCTCGACCCGATGCCGGGCTCGGCCTCGCTCTGAGAGTCCCTCCTCGCTCCAACTCCCTTATCGCACCACCGAACCGAGAGGCAGTCACATGTCCAACACCGACATCATCCTGAAGATGTACGAGTACTTCGGCACCGGCGACATGGACAAGATCAAGAGCGAGCTCTTCCACGAGGAGATCGTCTGGAACATGCCGGGCCACCACCCGCTGTCCGGTTCGATGAAGGGCGCCGACGAGGTCATCGCCTTCTTCGCGGACCTCTTCCAGGCCGGCATCTCGGTCGACAACGTGCACTTCGGCGAGCTGGACAACGGCACCGTCGTGGAGAAGCACAGCGGCCACGGCGAGTCCGAGGGCGTCCAGTACCTCTTCCCGACCTGCACCACCTACGGCATCGAGGACGGCAAGATCCGCGAGGTCCAGGTGCACACCGCCGACCAGCACGGCGTGGACCGCTACATGTGGAGCCGCTTCCAGCTCAAGGGCATCGCCGCCCGTCTGGCGGGCTGAGCCATGGCCGACGACGTCACCCCCGAGCTGGTCAACGCGGCCTACGAGGCGCTCGCCACGGGCGACCGCGGCCAGATCGAGAAGTACTGGGACGAGTCCATGCGCTGGCTGGTCCCCGGCAACCACCAGCTGGCCGGCTGGTGGGAGGGCCTGGACGGCTTCTTCGACTTCATGACGCGCGTCGGGGAGCTCTCCGGCGGCAGCTTCATCATGACCCGGAGCGCCATCTGCACCGCTCCCGGCTGGTCGGCCGACGTCTCCTACAACCTGGGCACCCGGGTCACCGCGGAGGAGGGGAGCCTCTCCCCGTACGACCGCCTGGAGATCGACGTCATCCACCTGCTCAAGTGGGAGAACGGCAAGGTCGTCGAGGGCCGCGGCGCCATCTTCGGCGACGGCACCACCCAGTTCAACCAGTTCTGGTCGCAGCTCGCGACCAACGCCGTGCGCGTCTGAGCGCCGGGTAGCACAGGCCCGGTTCGGGCTCACACAGATGCGGAAGGGCACCGTGGTGGACACCAGGGAAGTAGTGACCTCGTACTACCAGCTTGCGAACGCCGGGAACTGGGACGCCTGGTGCGACCTGTTCGCGGTGGACCAGGTGATGGACGAGCAGCTCGCAGGGCACGTCGAGGGGCGGGAGACGCTCCGGGAGATGATGAAGGGCTTCCCGGAGATGTACGCCTCGTTCCAGAACGTTCCCGCCCACTTCGTGGTGGACGGCGAGCAGGCGGCCGTGGTCTCGAAGATCACCGCCGAGACGCCGGCCGGCGGCCGGGTCGAGGCGAACGTCGTCAACTACTTCCAGGTGGTGGACGGCCTGATCACCTACATGGCCAACTTCCACGACACGGTGCCCTTCCGCGCCGTCCTCGGCTCCCCGGACGGTGCGTCATGAGCGCCCCGGTGGAGTACGACTACATCGTCGTCGGTGGTGGCACCGCCGGGTCGGTGGTCGCCAACCGGCTGTCCGAGGACCCGGACGTCAAGGTCCTGGTGCTGGAGGCCGGCGGCGCGTTCGTCCCGGCCAACGTGGACACCGCACCACTGTGGTACACACTGCTCGGGTCCCCGGTGGACTGGGGCTACCAGACCGTGCCACAGGCGGGGTTGAACGGCCGGACGGTCTACGAGCCGCGCGGCAAGCTGCCCGGCGGCTCCAGCAACCTCTACATCATGATGCACATCGAGGGTCACCCCTCGGACTTCGACAACTGGGCCTACCAGGGCGCGGCCGGCTGGTCCTACGCGGACCTCAAGCCGTACTTCGCCAAGCTCAAGGAGCTCCAGACCGTCACCTCCGCGGCCGACGGGAACCCCCACCCGCTGTCCCGGACCTTCATCGACGCCGCCAAGGGGCTCGGCCACCGCGAGGTGGACGACTTCAACGGCCCCGAGATGATCGGCACCGGCTGGCACCACATCGACGTGGAGAACGGCCGCCGCAAGGGCGCCCTCCAGTCCTTCCTGGAGCCGGCCCTGCCCCGCCCCAACCTGACCCTGCGCACCTCGGCCACGGCGATGAACCTGGTCTTCGAGGGCACCCGCTGCGTCGGCGTGACGTACCGCCAGGAGGCCGAGAAGCCCGCCGAGGGCGAGGGCCGCCTGCTCTCCGCCGCCACCCAGGCGGAGCCCGGCGTGCACACCGTGCGGGCCACCCGCGAGGTGATCGTCTGCCAGGGCGCCATCGAGTCGCCCAAGCTGCTCCAGCTCTCCGGGCTCGGCCCGGCCAAGCTGCTGGCCGAGCACGGCATCCCGGTCGTCGCCGACCTGCCGGGCGTGGGCGAGAACTTCCACAACCACGTCCTCACCGGCCTGATCGCGGAGACCGTCGATCCGCCCCGGGAGGGCCACCAGAACCTCTCCGAGTCCGCGCTGTTCGCGGTCTCGCAGCCCGGCATGATCGCGCCGGACCTGCAACTCGCCTTCGTGCACGTGTCGTTCGACATCATCGTGGGCGCCGGCCACCCGAACGCGGTCTCCATCCTGCCCGGCGTGGTCCGCCCGACCTCGCGCGGCTCGATCCGCCTGGCCAGCGACGACCCCTTCGCCAAGCCGCTGGTCGACCCCAACTACCTGGGGGACCGGTCGGACGTGGACCGGATGGTCCAGGGCTTCAAGCTGGCCCGCGACATCTTCGCCGCCCCGGAGTTCAAGGGCCACCTCAAGGGCGAGCTGCTGCCCGGCCCGGACGTGCGCACCGACAAGGAGATCGAGCAGTTCGTCCGCGACCGCGCGGACTGCTACCACCACCAGGCCGGCTCCTGCCGGATGGGCATCGACGACCTGGCCGTGGTCGACCCGCAGCTGCGGGTGCGCGGCGTCGAGGGCGTCCGCGTGGTGGACGCCAGCGTGATGCCGGCCGTCCCGTCCGGCAACTGCCACAGCGCGATCGTCGCCATCGCCGAGCGCGCGTCCGACCTGATCAAGGAGGCGCGCCGTGGGTGACCTGGTGCTCCGCGAGGGCCCGCTGACCGGCACGAAGATCGCCGTGCTGATCGAGAGCGACTACTTCGAGCCCGAGATCCACTACTACCAGCGCCGCTTCGCCGAGGAGGGCGCCGAGGTCCACTTCCTCACCCGGCTCTGGGGCCAGGACGCGATCACCTTCACCGGCCACGAGTGGCGGGTGCCGTTCACCGCGACCGAGTCCTTCGAGGGCCTGAGCGACGAGGAGCTGCGCTCCTACGCCGCGGTCATCGTGCCCTCCGGCATGGTCTCGGACCGGCTGCGCTACACCGAGGACGTGGAGGTGCTGGCCCCGGCGGCCGAGTTCGTCAAGCGCGCCTTCGACCAGCCCTCGGTGCTCAAGGGCATCATCTGCCACGGCTTCTGGCTGCTGGCCACCGTCCCGGAGACCATCCGGGGACGCAAGGTGGTCTGCCACAACAACCTGGTGGGCGACGTCCGGAACATGGGCGCCGAGTACGTGGACTCCGACGTGGTGCTGGACGGCGACGACCTGGTGACCGGCCGGACCGGGCAGCACGCCCATCTGTTCGCCCGTCAGATCATCGACATCCTGGTCGACCGCAAGGCCGCGCAGGGCGGTGCGGCGTGAGCGGGCTGGAGCTGCGCTGGTCGCACGCCGCGCTCAACTGCGCCGACCAGAAGGTGACCGAGGAGTTCTACCACCGCTGGTTCGGCTTCGAGCGGGCCCGCACGGTGGACCTGGGCGACCAGCAGATCGTCTTCGTGAAGCAGGGTCAGGTCTACCTGGAACTGTTCGCGGCGGGGGCCGGCGAGCCGCTCGACGTAACGAAGGACGGCCCTTCCACCCCCGGAACGGTGAGACACCTCGCTTTCCAGACCGAGAACCTGACAGAGTTCCTGTCCGGGCTGGACGAGGACGTGCCGGTCTCCCTGGGCCCGCTCTCCTTCGACGACTTCATCCCCGGGTGGCGCAGCGTCTGGCTGACCGACCCGGACGGCGTGGTGGTCGAGGTCAGCGAGGGGTACCGGGACGATCCGTCGGCCCACGCGCACACCCACGCGCACTGACCCGGCCGCGACGGGCCATCATCAGGGGAGGGATTACCAGATGCGTTACCGACTTCTGGGACGCAGTGGTCTGAGGGTGTCCGAGCTGTTCCTCGGCACCATGACCTTCGGCGAGGACTGGGGCTTCGGTGCCTCGGTCGAGGAGAGCCGCAAGCTCTTCGAGGCCTACGCCGAGGCCGGCGGGAACGTGATCGACACCGCCAACCGCTACACCGAGGGCACCAGCGAGAAGATCCTCGGCGAGCTGCTCGGCGCGGACCGCGACCGCTTCGTGCTGGCCACCAAGTACACCCTCACCGATGACGGCACCGACCCGAACGCCTCGGGCAACCACCGCAAGAACCTGGTCCGTTCGCTGGACCAGAGCCTCAAGCGGCTGAACACCGACCGGATCGACCTGCTCTGGGTGCACATCTGGGACCCGGGCACGCCGATCGAGGAGACCATGCGGGCCCTGGACGACCAGGTCCGGGCCGGCAAGGTGCAGTACATCGGCATCTCGGACTCCCCGGGCTGGGTGGTCGCACGGGCCAACACCCTTGCGGAGTGGCGCGGTTGGACCCCCTTCGTGGGCGTCCAGGTGCCGTTCAGCCTGGTCAAGCGGGACGCCGACCGGGAGATCATGCCGATGGTCGACGCGATGGGCCTCTCGGTGGCGGCCTGGTCGCCGCTCTCCGGGGGCCTGCTCTCCGGCAAGTTCAGCCGCGGCCGGGCCACCGGCCACACCCGGGTGAACCAGCGGGACATCTCGGCCCGGGACCTCGCGGTCGCCAAGGAGGTGGACGCCGTCGCGGACGAACTCGGCGTCTCCTCCTCCCAGGTGGCGCTGGCCTGGGTCATGCAGCACGGCCCGCACGTCCACCCGGTGGTCGGCGCCCGCAAGCTGGAGCAGCTGGAGGACAACCTGGCCGCCGTCGACGTCCGGCTCCCGGACGAGGCGGTCGCCCGGCTCAACCGCGCCAGCGAGGTGCCGCTCGGCTTCCCGGCCGACTTCATCAAGTCCATGAAGGGCTTCGTCTACGGCGAGGCCGGCCGTCTGACCGACGGCCTCGAGGTGGGCGCCCACCGCCACATCGAGGGCGGGGACGGCGCATGACCGCGGACGCGGAGGCCACGGAGACCCAGGAACAGCGGGTCACCTGGGCCGAGTTGTTCTTCGACCTGGTCTGGGTGTTCGCCATCACCCAGATCTCGGTCCTGCTGGCCCACTCGCACTCGCTGGTGGACGCCGGCGCCGCGATCCTGCTCTTCCTGCCGCTCTGGATGGGCTGGGTGGGCGCCGCGCTGCTGGGCAACACCAGCGGCGAGAACCTCGACGGGGTGCACGGCCGGGTGCTGGTCTTCGGGCTGGCCGCCTGCGGCCTGGGCATGGCGGTGGCCGTGCCGGACGCCTTCGGGACCAGCGGGCCGCTGTACGGCGTCTGCTACGTGCTGCTGCGGTTGATCCTGTGGCAGCGGATGCGGCGCTGGCCCAGCTTCGGCGGGCTGCGGATCGAGCCGTTCTCGGTCAGCCTGCTGGCCAGCGGGCCGCTCTTCCTGGTCGGCAGCTTCCTGGACAGCGAGCCGCGCCACGTCCTGTGGGCGGTCGGTGCGGTGATCGAGGTGCTGGGCACCGCGGTGCTGGGCAAGAAGCTCGACCAGGCCCGCTTCGAGACCTCCCACCTCCCGGAGCGCTTCGGCCTGTTCGTCATCATGGCGCTGGGCGAGACGGTCATCGCGGCCGGCAGCCACGTCACCGGCGCCCATGTGATGGACGCACTCACCCTGAGCACGCTGGGCCTGGCCTTCGTGCTGATCGTGCTGCTCTGGTGGGCGTACTTCCACTACGGGGCACCGGCGGCCCGGCACAGCCTGGGCAGCGACCCGGTGCAGGCCAGGATCGTCCGCGACGTGTTCAGCTACGCGCACCTGCTGTACGCCGTCGCCATCATCCTGATGGCGGTCGGCCTGGAGGAGCTGATCGCCCATCCGACACAAGTGCCGCACGAACTGCCGCAGTTGATGCTCGCTCCCGGAGCCGGCCTCTACCTGCTCGGGTTCTGCTACGCCCGCTGGCGGATGTTCGGCGCGGCCGCGGTGCCCCGGTTCTCCGGTGCCGTCGCGCTGGCCGTGCTGTCCGCGCTGGCCCCGCTGCTGCCCCAACTGGTCACCGCCGTCGTGGTGCTGCTGGTGCTGGCGGCCGTCAACGGGGCGGAGGCCTTCATCGTGGAGACCCACCGCTCGCTGCCGCTGGTGCGGGTGCCGCAGCGCCTGCGGCGCGCCCAGCCGGCTGAGTAGCCGCCCCGTTTCCGAGCCGATGGCCGGCCCCCTTCCCCGGGGCCGGCCATCGGCATTTCCACGCCCCGCGCACCGACCTGACACAGGGACTTGACGGACTCCGATCCGCGACTCGAACGTGGATTCCCCTGGGCGGACAGTTCATTGACGGTCCCTCACCACCCCCCGGAAAATAGCAGGGGAAAGGGAATCTGGAGCAATTTCGACCGAGGGGCCCGGCAATGGAGGTCGTCACGCGCATGGCCGACGGCGTCACCTGTGTCGAACTGACCGGTGACCTGGACGCCAGATCGGCGCAGGGCGTGTTCAGCGGGATCGTGGACGTCATGCCGCAGGGAACGCCGCTGCTGCTGGACCTCTCAGGGGTCCCGTTCATCTCCAGCGCCGGTCTGCGGGTGCTGCTCATGGTGCACCGGCGGGCTCAGGGCGCCGAGGTCGAGGTGGCTCTCGCCGGTCTTTCGTCGCATCTTCGGAATGCGCTCCGGGTGACCGGCTTCCTCCGCCTCTTCCATATTGTCGAGAGTTGTTCCGAGGGCGTCGCAATGCTCATTCGGCAACGCGTCGCCGAGGCAACTGACCAGGAGTGGACCAAATGAGTTTTGACGTCTCAGTGGATTTCCGCGGCACCACGGCGGTCGTGACCATCGGCGGTGACCTCGACGCGGCCAGCGCGCCGGCCTTCCAGAAGGCCGCCGAGTCGGTCATCGAGGCCCGCCCGAAGGAGCTCGTCCTGGAGATGAGCAAGGTCGACTACATCTCCTCGGCCGGCCTGCGCCAGATCGTCTACACCCGCCAGAAGATGGACGACGACGTCCGCGTCGTCCTGGTGGGCGTCAACAGCGCCGTGGAGCAGACCATCCGGCTCGTCGGCTTCGACCAGAGCGTCACCTTCGCAGACTCGATCCCGGCGTAGGCATGCCATGAAGAAGATCGACGTGTCGGCGGACGTCAGCTCCCTGGAGCTGGTCAACTCCCTGGTGGAGGACCTCGCGACCGAGGCCGGGCTCACTCCGGCCCGGTCCCACCTGCTCCGCTTGGCGACCGAGGAGCTGGTCGTCAACATCGTGGTGCACGGGTACTCCGGCTCCGGACGGGGCCGGATCGGGCTCGAAGGGGTGGTCACCGACACGGAGGTCTCGATCCGGCTGACGGACACCGCACCACCGTTCAACCCGTTCACGGCCCGGCCACCGCGTGGTCTCGACCTCCCCCTGCACGAGCGCGAGCCGGGCTCACTGGGGCTCTATCTGGTCAACCACGCGGTGGACAGGTCGTTTCACGAGTACGTGCACGGTGCGAACCACACCACGATCGCCATGCGGCGGATCGCACCGGAATACGATGGGCGGGTCGAGCGTGTCCGAGAAAGCACTGATCGTCAGTCAACCCAGCCCCAGCGCGGCGGCGCTGGAGCTGTGGCAGACCCTGGCGGAGGTCGGGATCCCGGCGACGGTGTCCTACCCCTCCTCGGTACTGGCGGCGCGCTGGCCGGACGCCCCCGCCTGTGACCTGCTGCTGGTGGACGCCGCGCTCGACGTCGAGACGGTCCGCCGGCTGATCCGCGAACTCAGCCGCAAGACCGGCCGCCCGCCCGCCGTGGTGGCCTTCAGCAGCGGCGACGTTCGCCAGATCGAGCAGCACCTCAAGGAGGGGCTGGACTTCCTGTCCGAGCCCTTCCTGCCCTACCTGGTCCGCAAGCGGCTGGACATGTGCCGGCAGAACCGCGACCTCGCCTACGTGCTGGACGAGATGCACTCGGCCGTGGACGAGAGCCGCTTCGAGCGGGAGCTCCAGATCGGCCGGGAGATCCAGCGCGGCTTCCTGCCGGAGAACCTGCCGGAGCTGGACGAGTGGGACATCGCGGCCTACTTCGAGCCGGCCCGAGAGGTCAGCGGCGACTTCTACGACGCGTACGACGTGATCAACGGCGACTTCCTCGCCTTCGCCATCGCGGACGTCTGCGACAAGGGCATCGGGGCCGCCCTGTTCATGGCCCTGATCCGCAGCCTGCTCCGGCAGGCCGCGGTGGCCGACGAGGGCCTGACCGCCGTCCCCGAGCCGGTCGGCTCGGCCGGGCGGCCGCTCCCCGGCGCGGCACTGGCGCTGCGCGCCGTCCGCACCACCAACGACTACCTGACCACCAATCACCTGCACCAGGCGTACTTCGCCACCCTGTTCTTCGGGGTCGTGGACACCAGGACCGGTGAGCTGATCTACATCAACTGCGGCCACAACGCACCGGTCGTGCAGCGCGCGACGGGCGAGCAGCTCTCGCTGCTGCCCACCGGCCCGGCCCTCGGGCTGATGCGGGACGCCCACTTCGACCTGGGGTTCGCCACCCTGGAGCGGGGCGACCTGCTCTACCTCTACACCGACGGAGTGCCGGAGGCGCGCAATCCGGCAGGGGAGTTCCTCGGAGAGGGCCGGATGCTGGCCATGCTGGCCGACCCCGGCCGGGCGGCCACCGTGATCGAGCGGATGCGCAAGGCGGTGGCCGAACACGCCGGTGTGGGTGAGCAGTTCGACGACATCACGATGCTCGGTCTGCTCCGGCACCCCGCCGGTCCCGGCGAGTACCAACGCACCACTGAACCGAGAGACGACGGGGGAGACGGTCCATGAAGATCCTGATGCTGTCCTGGGAGTATCCGCCGGTGCTGGTCGGCGGCTTGGGGCGGCACGTGCACGCCCTGGCGACCTCACTGGTCAAGGAGGGCCACGAGATCACCGTGGTCACCCGCTACGCGCCCGGCCACCCGCTGGAGGAGTGGCAGGAGGGCGTCCGGGTCGTGCACGCCATGGAGGACCCGCCGCTGTTCGCCGAGTCCCAGGACAGCTTCCTGGCCTGGACGATGGCCTTCAACCACACCCTCACCCGGGCCGCCCTGCGGGCCTCGATCGGCCACGACTTCGACGTGGTGCACGCCCACGACTGGCTGGTGGCGCACGCCGCGGTCACGCTCAAGGAGCAGCTCAACGTCCCGCTGATCGCCACCATCCACGCCACCGAGGCCGGACGCCACCAGGGCTGGCTGCCCGAGAACATGAACAAGTCCATCCACTCGGTGGAGTGGTGGCTCGCGCACGAGGCCTGCCGCCTGGTGGTCTGCTCCCAGTACATGGCCTGGGAGGTCAACCGCCTGATGAGCGTGCCCTACCGGCGCATGGAGGTGGTGGCCAACGGCGTGGAGCCGCACCGCTGGGAGACCGATCCGGAGCAGGTGCAGAACTTCCGCCGCCGGCACCACGCCGAGGGCCCGCTGGTCGGCTTCGCCGGGCGGCTGGTCTACGAGAAGGGCGTCCAGGACCTGATCATGGCCGTGCCGGAGCTCTCCGCACGGCACCCCGGCACCAAGGTGATGATCGCCGGCGACGGGCCCTACCGGCAGGAACTGGAGGCGCTGACCCGGGACCTGGGGGTCGGCGACCGGGTCCAGTTCACCGGCTTCCTGGACCGCGAGCTCTCCACGATGATCGCCGCCTGCGACGTGATGGCGCTGCCCTCGCGGTACGAGCCCTTCGGCATGATCGCCCTCGAGGTGGCGGCGGCGGGCACCCCGGTCGCGGTGGCCTCCACCGGCGGCATGATGGAGATCATCCGGCCCGGCCGCACCGGCGCCACCTTCAACGCCGGCGACCCGCGCTCGCTCGCGCAGGCCGTCTCGGGTCTGCTCAGCGACCGCGACAACGCCCTGGAGATGGCGCAGCGGGCCCGGGAGATGGTCATCCGCGACTACAGCTGGAAGGCCATCGCCCGGCAGACCGCCGAGAACTACCGCATCGCCACCATCGAGGGCCCGGTCTTCGCCGAACGCCAGGCCGCGAAGGTCCTCAGCCAGGGCCGCCCCCGCATCGTCGTCCCCGAGGGCAACCTGCTCTGAGGCGCCGGCCGCGAGGAACGTACGTGGTCACCCCGGGGGCGCGGGGAACGGCGCGCGGGGGAACGGCAGCGCGTGCAACTGGCTCGCCTGCCCCGATCTCGCGCTGGTCCGCCTTCCGTACTCGCGCAGTTCCTCGCGCCCCCGGCATCACGAAAGGTTCGTCGATGGTGATCAGTGCGGCCGTGCCGCGGTCGCGGTGGCGCGGGGTGGTGGGCGCCGTGTCGGTGGTGGCGCTGGGCGGGGCGGCGTGGGCCCGGGACGGGGTGAACGATCCGCTGGCGCGGTTCCTGGTCGCTGCGGCGGTGGTGGTGCTGACGGCGCATCTGCTGGGCGCGCTGTTCCGGCGCTTCGGGCAGCCCCAGGTGGTCGGCGAGGTGGTCGGCGGGCTGCTGCTCGGTCCGTCCGCCCTCGGCCTGCTCTGGCCGGCCGGGCAGCAGTGGCTGTTCACCGCGCCGGTCCGTCAGGGCCTGGGCTCCGCCGCCGACCTGGGCCTGGCGGTGTTCATGTTCCTGGTCGGATGCCGGATCCGCCCCGAGGAGCTCGGGGCCCGCGGCGGCGCCCTGCTCGGCCTCGGCGTGGGCAGCCTGCTGGCACCCTTCGTGGGCGGCCTGGGTCTGGCCCTGCTCCTCGGTGACCGCCTCGCGAGCGGCACCCGCCCGGCCGCCGAGGCCCTCTTCCTCGGTCTGGCCCTCTCCGTCACCGCCCTCCCGGTGCTGGCCCGGATCCTCACCGAGCTCCGCCTCACCGACCGCCCGCACGGCCAACTCGCCCTCGGCGCCGCCGCGCTGGGCGACGGCGTGGGCTGGGGCGCGCTGACCGTCCTGCTGGCCCTGACCGGCGGCCGGGCCGGTGGCGCCCCGCTCACGCTGGCCGCCCTGGTCGTGCTGCTGCCCGCCGTCCGGTACGGGCTGCGGCCCGCGCTGGCCGCCCTGGTCGACTGGGCCGAGCGCGAACCGGAGTCCCGGAACGGCCAGTTGCTCTCCGCGCTGCTGGCCGGACTGCTCGGCCTGGCGGCGCTCACCCAGTGGCTCGGGCTGCACCCGGTGGTCGGCGCGCTGCTGTTCGGCGCGGCCACCCCGGGCGGGCACCCGGCGGTGCGGCGGATCTGCCGGCAGCTGGAGGGCTTCACCTCGGCGGTGCTGCTGCCGCTGTTCTTCGTCGGCGTCGGGCTGCGGACCTCGGCCGGGGCGGTGCTCGGCGATCCGGTGGGCTGGCTGCTGCTGCTCGCGGTGCTGGCCGTGGCGGTCGGCGGGAAGCTGCTGGGTGCGGTGCTGGGCACCGCGGTGGCGGGGACGCCGCGGGCCGAGGGGCTGCGGCTCGGGGTGCTGATGAACTGCCGGGGCGTCACCGAGCTGGTGGTGATCACCATCGGCTACCAGGCCGGGCTGGTGAACGACCTCGGCGCCACCGTGCTGGTGCTGATGGCGGTGCTCACCACGGCCGCCACGGCCCCGGCGTACCGGCTGCTGGAACGCCGCGCGGCGGGGTGACCGGCGGGGTGACCGGTGGGGCGGCCGGTGGGGTCGGCGGGGCCGATCGGGAGGTTTCGTCGACGGCCCGGGTGGGCTGGGTGAGGGTCGTGCGGGGAAACCTCTGACGTGCGCATGACCGTGTTTGGATGATCCCGATTCACGGGGGGTCACCGCACTGACATGCCGTCGGAGGGCACCTTGCGCGTACTGCTGGTCGCCAGCGCTTTCAACAGTCTGACCCAGCGGGTCCACGTGGAGCTGCGCGAACGCGGCCACCACGTCGGGGTCGAACTCGCGCTGGGGGACGAGGCCCTGCGGGCCGGGGCGGCCCGGTTCCGGCCCGACCTGATCGTGGCGCCGATGCTCACCCGGACGGTCCCGGAGGACGTCTGGCGGACGTACCCGGTCCTCATCGTGCACCCCGGCCCGGCCGGGGACCGCGGCCCGTCCTCGCTGGACTGGGCGATCCACGACGGTGCCGCCGAGTGGGGCGTGACGGTGCTCCAGGCGGTGGCCGAGCTGGACGCCGGCCCGGTCTGGGCCAGCGTGCCGTTCCCGCTCCGGGCCGGCGGCAAGAGCGAGGTCTACCGCAACGAGGTGGCGGACGCCGCCGTCGAGGCGGTGCTCCAGGCGGTCGAGCGGTTCGCCGGCGGCTGGTACGCCCCGGATCTGGCGGCCGGCCGGATCGGACGCGAACGCCCTTATCACGCCCAGGAGTTCCGCCGGATCGACTGGGCGGTGGACACCACCGCGACGGTGCTGCGCAAGCTCCGCGCGGCGGACAGCCAGCCCGGCGTGCTGGACGAGCTGTACGGCCGCGCGTACTACCTGCACGGCGGCTGCGCCGAGGACCGGCTGCGCGGGCGCCCCGGTGAGCTGATCGCGAGCCGGGACGGCGCCGTCTGCCGGGCCACGGTGGACGGGGCGGTCTGGATATCGCAGCTGAGGCCGCGTCGGACGCCGGGCGGCCCCGCCACCTACAAACTGCCCGCGGCCACCGTGCTCGGGCCCCAGCTGACCCTGGCCGGGGTGCCCGAGGTGCCCGTCACCCCGCAGGAGGCCGCCGGGCGGGAGACCTGGTCGGAGATCCGCTACCGGGAGCACGGCGAGGTCGGTCACCTCGAATTCGCCTTCCCCGGCGGGGCGATGAGCACCGCGCAGTGCCGCCGCCTGCTCCGCGCCTACCGGGCGGCGGTGGCCCGGCCGGTCCGGGTGCTGGTGCTCGGGCCGTCCCGGGACTTCTTCTCCAACGGCATCCACCTCAACGTCATCGAGGCCGCCGCCGACCCGGCCGCCGAGTCCTGGGCCAACATCAACGCGATGGACGACCTGGTCGAGGCCGTCCTCACCACCACGGACACCTACGTGGTCTCGGCGCTGGCCGGCAACGCGGCGGCCGGCGGCCTGATGCTGGCCCTCGCGGCGGACGAGGTGTGGTGCCGGGCCTCCGCGGTCCTCAACCCGCACTACCGGCTGATGGGTCTGTACGGCTCGGAGTACTGGACCTACACGCTGCCCCGCCGCGTCGGCACCGACCAGGCCGCGCGGCTCACCACGGCCGCGCTCCCGATCGGCGCCCGCGAGGCGCTGGCCATCGGCCTGGCCGACCGGGTGGCCGGGGGCGACTCCACCGGCTTCCGCCGCTGGGTCGACCACGAGGCCGAACAGCTGGCCCGCTCCGGGGAGTTGGAGGACTGGCTGGTGGAGAAGAAGCGGCGGCGCGGCGCGGACGAGGCGGCCAAGCCGCTGGCGGCCTACCGCGCCGAGGAGTTGGCCCACATGCGGCACAACTTCCTCGCCCCCGAGGAGCCCTACCACGCCCTGCGCCGCGCCTTCGTCCACAAGACCTGCCCCACCGAGACCCCGGCGCACATCCGCGGATAGTGGTCACACCGGGGGTGCGGGGAACTGCGCGAGGGGGAACAGCAGGTGCAACTGGCTGACGGTGCATGAGTTGCAGGTGAGCCGCCTTCCGAATCGCGCAGTTCCCCGCGCCCCCAGAGGCGTAGCCACGTACGTCAAGCCGGGCGGACGGTGACCTTGTCGGGGGCGACGGCGAAGGCGAGGGCGCTGGAGAAGACGTAGCAGCCGAGGCCGACCGCGAGGGGGAAGACGAACTGGAGGGCGACCACGCCCGGCGGGGTGGTGCGGACCCCGGAGAGCTCGACCTGGACGGCGGCCATGCCGGTGTAGTGCATGGCGCAGACCGCGACGCCCATCACCGGCGCAGCGGCCAGGACCGCGCCCGTGGCCCGGACGTTGAGCGCGGCCCAGAGCGCCGCCGTCGCCGCGAACACCGCGATGCCCACCGAGGCGGCCACCGTCGCGCGGTCGTAGACCAGCGTCCCGTTGATCCGCATCGCGGCCATCCCCAGGTAGTGCATGGCCGCCACCCCGAGTCCGGTGGCCACCCCGCCGGCCAGCAGGGAGGCGTTGCGCCGGCGGCTGTACCCGACGGTGAAGATGCCGACGCCCACCACGCCGATGGCGGTGAGGAGGCTGACCACGGTGAGCGGTACGTCGTAGCGGATCTCCGCGCCCTGGACCGCGAAGCCGAGCATGGCGATGAAGTGCATGCTCCAGATGCCGACGCCGAGCGAGACCGAGGCGAAGAACAGCCAGTTGCGCCGGGTGCGGCCCTCGGTGAGCAGGGCCCAGCGGGTGGAGCGCAGGGCGAGCAGGGCGCCCAGGCAGGCGGCCAGGTACGAGATCGCCGGGGTGACCCAGCCGTGGACCGTGTGGTCGATGTGACCCAAGAGAGCTCCTAGGCATGCTGTGTTCCTGACAACACGACCCAACCACCCCTGACGGAACGTGGGCAACCACGGTGGTTTCTGTGAAGTCGCAGGCCAGGGGTGGTCCTTCACGGGCGGTGCAAGACACGCTCACCAATCCCGCCGATACCCGTTTTTGTTAGCGAGAGTAATGAGATAGGCTAAGAACATGCCCGAGATGTCCGAGGCCGACCTCGCTGCCGTCAGTCAGCTCAGGTCGGCCGCGATGCGCCTCGCCCGCCGGTTGCGACACCAGCGGGTCGAGGAATCGCTGAGCCCCACCGAGATCGGGGTGCTCGGCACCCTGGCCCGCTGCGGCAAGGCCACCCCTGGTGAGCTCGCCAGGAAGGAACACGTCCAGCCGCCGTCGATGACCAGGATCATCGCGATGCTGGAGGAGAAGGGGTTGGTGCGGCGCGAGCCGCACCCCGAGGACCGCCGGCAGGTGGTGGTCAGCTCCACCGAGGAGGCCGAGGCCATCCTCGAGGAGAGCCGCCGCCGTCGGAACGTCTGGCTGGCCGAACTGGCCGAAGGGCTGACCGAGGAGGAGTGGGCGCAGCTCAAGGAGGCCGCACCGGTCCTCTACAAGCTGGCCCACCTGTAGCCGACGACCCGTCAGCGCATCGAGGCATCGAGAGAAGGAGCACCGCATCACCGCAGGACCGACACGACACACCAGCAGCGCGACCGGGGGACGCACCACGGTCGCGCCAGGAGGGGAGCCCACCTTGACACCGTCGGCCGCCGTCAGCGCCGCCATCCGTACCGACGACTCCACCACCGACCTCGCGGCGCCCGGCGCCGCCGCCGTCGAGAGCCCCGAGCCCACCCCCGTGGGCCTGCCGGGCACCGGCGACGACGACCCCGACGAACGCACCGCGGCGGAGCTCCCCGCCGCATCCGCCCCGCCTCGCGGGGACGGCCCCACCGGGGCCCGCTTCACCCGGCCCGGCGGGATGTTCTCCTCGCTGCGGATCCGCAACTACCGCTACTACTTCGCCGGACAGGTCGTCAGCAACACCGGCACCTGGATGCAGCGGATCGCCCAGGACTGGCTGGTGCTCAGCCTCACCGGCAGCCCGCTCGCGGTCGGCATCACCACCGCGATGCAGTTCCTCCCGATGCTGCTGCTCGGCCTCTGGGGCGGCGTGCTCGCCGACCGGCTGCCCAAGCGGCGGCTGCTGATCGCCACCCAGGGCGCGATGGGCCTGCTGGCCGCCGGCCTCGCGGTGCTCACCGTCACCGGGGCCGCCACCGCCGGCTTCGTGTACGTCTTCGCCCTGCTGCTCGGCCTGGTGACGGTGGTCGACAACCCGACCCGGCAGGCCTTCGTCAGCGAGATGGTCCCGGCCGGGGACCTGGCCAACGCGGTCAGCCTGAACGCGGCCAACTTCCAGACCGCCCGGCTGGTCGGCCCGGCGGTCGCCGGTCTGCTGATCGCCGCGGTGGGCAGCGGCTGGGCCTTCGCGGTCAACGCGCTCTCCTTCGTGGCGGTGATCGGCGGCCTGCTCGCGATGCGCGAGTCCGAGCTGCGGCCGATCACCCCGGTGGCCCGCGAGAAGGGCCAACTCCGGGAGGGGCTGCGGTACGTGAAGGAGCGTCCGGAGCTGCTGTGGCCGATGGTGCTGGCCGGATTCATCGGCACCTTCGGGTTCAACTTCCCGACCCTGCTGTCGGGTTTCGCCTACGACACCTTCCACGTCGGGGCGGGCCAGTACGGCCTGCTCAACACCGCGATGGCGGTCGGCTCGCTGGCCGGTGCGCTGATCGCCGCCCGGCGCGGGGCACCGCGTCTGCGCCGGCTGGTCGGTGCCGCGCTGGCCTTCGGCGCGCTCCAGGTGCTGGCCGCGTTCGCGCCCGGGTACTGGACCTTCGCCGCGCTGCTGACCGTGGTCGGCATGTTCGGCCTGACCTTCAACACCTCGGTCAACTCGGCGATCCAGCTGGCCACCGACCCCGCGCTGCGCGGCCGGGTGATGGGCCTGCTGGTGCTGGTCTTCACCGGCGGCACGCCGATCGGCGCCCCGGTGGTCGGCTGGGTCACGGCCGAGTACGGGCCCCGGTTCGGGCTGCTGGCCTGCGGGGCGGTCTCCGCGGTGGCGGCCGTGGTGGTCGGCCTGGTGCTGGCCCGGGTCGCCGACCTCAAGGTCCGGGTGGACCTGCACCGGGGCAGCCGGGTGGTCGCACTGGTGCCGCGCACCCCGCTGCGCGAGCGGGCCCTGGCGACGGCCTGCTGACGGCCTGTTGACGCCCGGCGGGCGGCCCGGTCAGAGCCTGATCTCCAGGAACTGCCCGGGCCACTCGCTGCCGTCGGGCCGGGGGACGGCGAAGGTTCCGCACGGGGTGAACCCCAGCTTCAGGTACTGGCCCACCAGCCGGCGGTCGTCGCCCCCGTAGCAGTCCACCCGCAGGGTCGGCAGCCCGCGCCGCGCGGTCTCCGCGAGCGCGTCGGCGACCAGCGCGGCGCCGACCCCGGTGCCGCTCGCGGCGCGCTCGGTCGCCAGGAACCGCAGGTACAGCTCCGGCCCGGGCGCCGGCAGCGCGTACTGCGGCCCCTCCTCGTCCACCACGCAGATCCCCAGCGGGGATCCGTCCCCGGCCACCGCCACCCGGGCGTGCATGGTGCCGAGGTAGCGTTCGATCCGCTCGACCAACTCCGGCCGCTCGCTCCAGAGTCGGTCACCCCACTGCCCGGTCCGCCCCTGGTCGATCAGCCAGCCCATGGTCCGGTCCAGCAGGGCGACGACCCCGGGGGCGTCGGCGGTGGTTCCGGTACGTATCTCCATGCCGGCCGTTCTACCAGAGTCCCGCCGACAGCGTGGATCATGGGGACCATGAGGCTCTTCGTGGCGGTGAACCCGCCGGCGGTGGCGGTGCGGGAACTGGTCGACGCGGCGGCGCCGTTGCGGGAGGCCCCCGGGGCGGGGCGGCTGCGGTGGAGCGAGGTGGCGGGGTGGCACCTGACGCTGGCCTTCCTGGGGGAGGTGCCGGTCACCGAGGTGCCCGCCCTGGAGGAGGCGCTCGGGCGGGTGGCGGGCGAGCACGGGGCGCACCGGCTGCGGCTGGCCGGTGGCGGGTGCTTCGGGGACCGGGTGCTGTGGGCGGGGGTGGACGGCGAGGTGTGGGCGCTCCGCCGGCTGGCCGAGGGCGTCCGCGAGGCGGTGGGCCAACTCGGAGGCGAGAGTGACCAGTTCGGGTTCCATCCGCATCTGACGCTGGCCCGGGCCGGCTCCTCGCACGGCCGCCGACGCGCGGACCGCCGCACCGACGCCGCCGACCTCCGGGCCCTGGCCACCGCCCTGGACGGCTTCCGCGGCAGTGACTGGCAGGCGGACGAACTCTGCCTGATGCGCAGCGAGTTGGACCACGGCCCGGCGCGGTACACGGTGCTGCGCCGGTGGAATCTGGCCAACTGGAGCCGGTGACCATCTCTTGTGGAGAATCCGTCGACGCCCTTACGTTCGTCGCCATGGAGTTGGAGCTGCGTCACCTGCGGACCGTCCGGGCCATCGCCGAGGCGGGCAGTCTGACCAAGGCCTCGGTGGCCATGGGATTGGCCCAACCCGCTCTGAGTACTCAACTCAAGCGGATAGAGCGCTTGTTGGGAGGCCAGCTGTTCGAGCGCGGTCGGAGCGGAGTACGGCCGACCCCGCTCGGTGAGCTGGTGCTGGACCGGGCCAAGGTGCTGCTCCCGGCGGCGCAGGAGCTGCAGGAGGAGGCGGTCCGGTTCGCCAACGCGGACGGCGGACGGCGCCGCTTCCGACTGGGAGCGACCCACGGGCCGCTGCTCGGCGCCCTGGTGGACCGGCTGGTGGCCGAGTACCCGGGAGCGGCCGTGAACACCGCGACCTCCTGGTCGACCCAGGAGCTGACCGGCCAGGTGGCCAGCGGACGGCTGGACTACGCCCTGGTGGGGGTCTGCGGGCAGAGCCGTCCGGCGGGGGCGGCGCAGCTCGCCTGGCGGGAGGTGGGCACCGACCCGGTGTTCGCCATGCTCGGGGAGGGGCATCCGCTGGCCGGGCGCGCGGAGTTGGGGCTGGAGGAGCTGGCGCGGGAGCAGTGGGCGGTGGTGCCGGGGGAGGGCTGCTTCGCCGACTGCTTCTCGGCGGCCTGCAGCCGGGCCGGCTTCGCCCCGGCGGCGATGTACGAGACGGACACCGCCTCCTGCGTCCACCTGGTCCAGGTCGGCCGCGCGGTCGGCCTGGCCCGGGCCACCTTCCCGCCCACCTCCGGCGTGGTGACGGTCCCCCTCGCGGGGGACCCGCTCACCTGGCGCCACCTCCTCGGCTGGCACCCGGAGTCGGCCGAGGCGGGCACGGCCGCCGAGGTCACCCGCTACGCGCGGCGCGCCCACACCGAGGCGGCCGGCCGCAGCCCCTCCTACACCGCCTGGCGCGCCCGCCGGTAGGCGGGCCGGCGCACGTGGTTGCGCCCGCAGGGGCGCGAGGAACTGCGTGCAGGGGAACGGCAGCACGTGCAACTGGCTGACGTGCCCCGATCCCACGCTGGTCCGCCTTCCGAACTCGCGCAGTTCCTCGCGCCCCTACGGGGCGCACCGCACCTTCACAGCGCAGGGGCGTCCAGGAGGTCGACCGTGGTCGGGGTGGCGTCGCCGAGTTCGAGGAGGAGGAGGGTGTTGGCGCCGGGGCGGAGGAGGGGCTGGGGGCAGAAGAGGGCGGTCTGCGGGCCCCGGGCGTCGTAGCGGCCGAGGAGGAAGCCGTTGACCCAGAGGTAGCCGTGGCGGCCCTCGGGGACGGCCAGCCAGGTGTCGCCGGTGGCGTCGAGGGTGAGCGTGCCCCGGGCGAAGGGGCCCTCGCCGGTGAACTCCAGGGCGGGCAGCGGGGCGTGGAGGTCGAAGGCGGCCACCTCGCAGCCGTGCAGGTACTGCCGCTCGTGCCGCACCCCGCCGGTGATCCCCTTCGAGTCCCCGGTCAGCGGGCCGTAGTTGACCCGGCCGAGCGAGCTCACCAGCAGCTCCAGCTCCACCCCGCCGGGCACCACGACCGGCTCGTCCGCCGCGCCCCGGCGCAGCTCGGCGACCCGCTTGCCGTCCACCCGCAGCTCCGCGCGGTCGTGCAGGCCCTCGACGGTGAGCGGGAGTTCGGGCCGCTCGGCGGGGACCCGGAAGACGTAGCGGACCACCCCGTGCTCCAGGCCCAGCTCCTCGAAGCTCGGCGGCACCGGGTGCGCGGCGGCCGGTCCGAACGGGATCGGCGCCCGCCCGGTGAGCTCGACCGTGCGCGGCGCGAGCACCGGCGGCAGCTCGTACGGCAGCGCCTCGCCCAGGAACCGGGCCTGCTCGGGATGGGCGGCGGCGAACTCGGCCAGCACCTCGGCGAAGAGGGCGTACTTGGCGGCCGGGGCGCCGCGCTCGTCCAGCGGGGCGTCGTAGTCGTAGGAGGTGGTGACGGGCTGGTACGGCGAGTCGGTCCAGTCGGTGGAGTTGAACGGCGGGTCGGCGTGGTTGGCTCCGGCGCCGGTGCCGAAGTTGGTGCCGCCGTGCGCCATGTAGAGGTTGACGGAGCCTCCGGCGGCCAGGATGCGGCGCAGGGTGTCGGCGGCGTCGGCCGCGTCCCGGCTGTGGTGCGGCTTGCCCCAGTGGTCGAACCAGCCGTTCCAGTACTCCATGCAGAACGGCGGGTCCTCGGGGCGGTGCCGGTGCAGCACCTCGAAGGCGCCCTCGGGGTCGGAGCCGAAGTTCACGGTGGCCAGCACGCCGGGCAGGGTGCCGCCGGTGAGCATGTGGTCCTCGGGGCCGTCCGAGGTGAACAGCGGGACGTCGACACCCCGGGCCGACAGCCCGTCGGCGAGGTGGCGCAGGTAGGCGGCGTCGCTGCCGTAGGAGCCGTACTCGTTCTCCACCTGGACCATCAGGACGTTCCCGCCCCGGGTGGTCTGACGCTCCACCACCGCCGGCAGCAGCGCGTCGAAGAAGCGGTCGACCGCGGCCAGGTACTCCGGGTCCGAGGTGCGGGCCCGGCGGCCGACCCGGGCGGTCAGCCAGCCCGGCAGCCCGCCGTTGTCCCATTCGGCGCAGATGTACGGGCCGGGGCGGACGATCGCCCACAGGCCCTGGCGGGCCGCCTCGTCCAGGAAGGCGGGCAGCTCGTCCAGCCGCTGGTACTCGCCGGGGCGGGGCTCGTGCAGGTTCCACGGGACGTACGTCTCGACCGTGTTCAGGCCCATCGCGCGCAGGGCGGCCAGCCGGGCCGGCCACTGCTCGGGGCGGGTGCGGAAGTAGTGCACTGCGCCGGACAGGATGCGCAGCGGACCGCCGTCGAGACGGAAGCCGGTGGAGTCGTAGGTGAGCATGCACTCCAGCCTGCCCCAGAGCGGCAGGTCGAAGCCATGGACAAACCCCTGGGTGTGTTGGACTGTCGGAGTCCGGCGGCGGTCCCGTGCCGCGCACGGCGCGAGGAGGTGACGGTGGAGCAGTGGTGGTGGTACCTGACGCCCGCTCCGGCCCAGCTGGCGACCGGGCTGGCCTGCCTCGGGGTGGGCCTGCAGAGCGGGGTGCTGCCGACGGTGGGGCCGCGCACCCTGGACCACTGGGTGGCGGTGGTGGTCACCAGCGGCCGCGGGTGGTACGAGAGCCCGGACGGCGCCCGGCATCCGGTGGCCGCCCCGGCCGTGCTCTGGCTGCGCCCCGGTGAGCCGCACCACTACGCGCCGGACGCGGAGGGCTGGTCGGAGTGCTTCGTGGACTTCACCGGCTCCGGGCTGGCCGGCTACGCCGAGCTGGGCCTGCTGCCGCCGCTGCGGGTCACCCCGCTGACCACCGCCGAGCCGGCCCAGCGGGTGGTGTCCCGGATCGCCGCGGCCTGCCGCCGGGGCGGCCCGCTGGTGGACGTGGAGAGCTCGGCCGAGGTGCACCAGCTGCTGGTCGAGCTGCGCCGGCACCGGGCCGACGTGGACGTGGCGGGGGAGCCGGTGCTGGAGGTGCTCCGGCGGGACGCCTGCCTGCCGCTGTCGATCGCCCAGCACGCCCGGCGGGCCGGCCTGTCGGTGGCCGAACTGCGGCGCGCGGTACGCTCGGTGGGCGCGGTCGGGCCCAAGGAGTACCTGCTGACGGTCCGTCTGAACGAGGCCAAGCAGCTGCTCGCGGCCAGCGGGCTGCCGGTCGCGGCGGTGGCCCGCCGGGTCGGCTACCAGGACCCGGCCTACTTCACCCGGATCTTCACCCGCCGGGTCGGGATGGCGCCCTCGGCCTTCCGCGCCCAGCAGTACCGGGGCGGTGCCCAGCTGGGCGGGGCGGAGCGGCGGGAGCGGGCCACCGGGGGGCCGGGCCGGGCCACCGGGTAACCTCGATGACCGTGGACCCCAAGACCCGAATGCGAATCGTGAGCGGCGCGCTGGCGCTGCTGCTGGCCGTGGTGATCGTCAGCGCCCTGCTGCGGCGCTGACGCGGCGGAACGCGAAGACCCCCGGGGCAGTGCCCCGGGGGTCTTCGCGGTGTCGTGCCTAGAGCTGCTCGACCACGTAGTCGACGCAGGCGGTGAGCGCCTCGACGTCGGCCGGGTCGACGGCCGGGAACATCGCGATCCGCAGCTGGTTGCGGCCCAGCTTGCGGTAGGGCTCGGTGTCCACGATGCCGTTGGCGCGCAGCGCCTTGGCGATCGCGGCGGCGTCGATCGACTCGTCGAAGTCGATGGTGCCGACGACCTGCGAGCGCTCCTCGGGCTTGGCCACGAAGGGGCTGGCGAAGGAGGACTTCTCGGCCCAGCCGTACAGCCGCGCGGCCGAGTCGGCGGTGCGGGCCGTCGCCCAGTCCAGACCGCCCTGACCGTTGATCCACTCCAGCTGGTCGGCCAGCAGGAAGAGGGTGGCGATCGAGGGGGTGTTGTAGGTCTGGTCCTTCGAGGAGTTGTCGATCGCGGTCGGCAGGTCGAAGAACGGCGGGATGTACCGGCCGGACGCCGCGATCTCGGCGGCGCGCTCCAGGGCGGCCGGGGAGAAGGTGGCCAGCCAGAGGCCGCCCTCGGAGGCGAAGGACTTCTGCGGCGCGAAGTAGTAGACGTCGGTCTCGGTGATGTCCACCGGCAGGCCGCCGGCGCCCGAGGTCGCGTCCACCAGCACCAGCGAGCCCGCGTCCGCGCCCGCGGGGCGGGCGATCGGCATCGCCACGCCGGTGGAGGTCTCGTTGTGGGTGAGCGCGTAGACGTCCACGCCGGCCTCGGCGACCGGGAGCGGGTGGGTGCCCGGCTCGGTCTTGATCACCGAGGGGTCGGCCAGCCAGGGCGCGGCCTTGACGGAGGACGCGAACTTGCTGGAGAACTCACCGAAGTTGAGGTGCTGGGACTTCTCGCGCACCAGCCCGAAGGCGGCGATGTCCCAGAAGGCGGTGGAGCCGCCGTTGCCCAGCACGACCTCGTAGCCCTCGGGGAGGGAGAACAGGGAGGACACGCCCTCGCGGACGCGCTTCACCACGTTCTTCACCGGCGCCTGCCGGTGGGAGGTGCCGAGCAGGGAGGTACCGGTGTCGGCGAGGGCCTTCAGGGCCTCGGGCCGCACCTTCGAAGGGCCGCAGCCGAAACGGCCGTCGGCGGGCTTGATGTCAGCGGGGATCTGGATCTGAGCCACGCCCGCAGCCTACTGCCCGGGCTCGTCAACTGGGCACCGCCGTCCGCCCGCTGAGATGTGATCTTCCCCGCTCAGCGGCCTGCGGCCGGCCCGGCCCGGGCAGGCGGAAGCCGCCTCCGGCGGGGGCGGGGTGGAGGGGTGGGGGAGTGACGCAGGTGCGGAGCGGGCCCGGCGACAGCCGCCGGGCCCGCTCGAAAGAGTGACTGCGCGTCAGTGCGCGATCGACTCGTAGCCCTCGACCTCGCGCGGGCTGCGCGGGCCGGGGCCGATGTAGCGGGCGGCCGGGCGGACCAGGCGGCCGGTGCGCTTCTGCTCCAGGATGTGCGCGGACCAGCCGGCCGTGCGGGCGCAGGTGAACATCGAGGTGAACATGTGCGCCGGGACCTCGGCGAAGTCCAGCATGATGGCGGCCCAGAACTCCACGTTGGTGGCCAGCACGCGGTCGGGGCGGCGGTTGTGCAGCTCCTCCAGTGCGGCCTTCTCCAGCGCCTCGGCGATCTCGAAGCGCGGTGCGCCGAGCTCCTTGGCGGTGCGGCGCAGCACGCGGGCGCGCGGGTCCTCGGCGCGGTAGACGCGGTGGCCGAAGCCCATCAGGCGCTCGCCCTTGTCCAGCGCGTTCTTGACCCAGGCCTTGGCGTCGCCGGTGCGCTCGATCTCCTCGATCATGCCGAGCACGCGGGACGGGGCGCCGCCGTGCAGCGGGCCGGACATCGCGCCGACCGCGCCGGAGAGCGCGGCCGCCACGTCGGCGCCGGTGGAGGCGATCACCCGGGCGGTGAAGGTGGAGGCGTTCATGCCGTGCTCGGCGGCCGAGGTCCAGTAGGCGTCGATCGCCTTGACGTGCTTCGGGTCCGGCTCGCCGCGCCAGCGGATCATGAAGCGCTCGACCACGGTCTCGGCCTTGTCGATCTCGCTCTGCGGGACCATCGGCAGGCCCTGGCCGCGGGCCGACTGGGCCACGTAGGAGAGCGCCATCACGGCGGCCCGGGCGAGGTCGTCACGGGCCTGCTCGGCGGAGATGTCGAGCAGCGGCTTGAGGCCCCAGACCGGGGCGAGCATGGCGAGCGCGGACTGCACGTCGACCCGGATGTCACCGGAGTGCACCGGGATCGGGAACGGCTCGGCGGCGGGCAGGCCGGGGTTGAACTTGCCGTCCACCAGCAGGCCCCAGACGTGGCCGAACGAGACGCTGCCCACCAGCTCGTCGATGTCCACACCGCGGTAGCGGAGTGCGCCGCCCTCCCGGTCGGGTTCGGCGATCTCGCTCTCGAACGCGACGACTCCCTCGAGCCCGGGTACGAAGTCGGACATGGACGGCTCCTTCAGTGATCCGTTGGACGGGCCGCCGATGGTGGGGCGGCCGCGCCGGTGACCGTTGGTGGATTGGCACTCGGTGTCAGAGTGGCAGGCACGGAGTGCATTGCGCCAGACACCACCACGGTGATGTTCCCTGCGGACGCTCCTGCCGGGTCCGGCGGCGCTGACGGACCATCTGGGCATTTCCGGACGGAACCGGAGGTTACTCCGGCCGACCAGGGGCGGAGCGGTGGCGAGACACCTTATCTCCCACCCGGGTTTGCCGGGACGTAGCGGTATCCGACGCTTGTCGTACGGGATGATGTTGCCGTGCCTACCGCGGATCGTCACCCGACCCCTCCGACCAAGCCGACCGCCGGAACCCCGGCCGAGCCCCGGCCCGCGCCGGACCCGAGCGTGATGCGCCGGCATTACCAGCACGAGGGGCTCGGCGAGAAGCAGCTCGCGGCCGACCCGGTGGCGCAGTTCACCGAGTGGTTCCAGCAGGCCGACGAATCGGGCGTGCCGGAGCCCAACGCGATGGTGCTCTCCACCGCCGACGGGCAGGGGCGGCCGAGCTCGCGCACGGTGCTGCTCAAGGGGTACGACCACCGCGGCTTCGTCTTCTTCACCAACTACGGCTCCCGCAAGGGCACCGAGCTGGCCGCCAACCCGTGGGCCTCGCTGCTCTTCCCGTGGATCGTGATCTCCCGTCAGGTCATCGTCAGCGGAAGGGTGGAGAAGGTCGGCCGGGACGAGACGGCGGCCTACTTCCGCACCCGCCCGCACGGTTCGCAGCTGGGTGCCTGGGCCAGCGAGCAGTCCAGTCCGGTGAGCTCCCGCGAGGTGCTGGAGCAGCGCTACGCCGAGCTGGAGCGGCGCTACCCGGAGGGCGAGGGGGTGCCGGTGCCGCCGTTCTGGGGCGGGTACCGGGTGGTGCCGGACACCGTCGAGTTCTGGCAGGGCAGGGAGAACCGGCTGCACGACCGGCTGCGCTACGCGGCCGGTCCGGGCGGCTGGCGGGTGGAGCGGCTCTGCCCCTGATCGTGCGTGCGCTGACCCTACGTCAATCGCAGTAGCGGCAACTAGCCTGAAGTGATGGATTTCTGGCCATTTGCACGGTGCGCGGGGGTGTCCTGCTGCTTCACTTGGCGGTAATCGGGTGGGCCCGCCCCCGCGGGTTTCCCCGCTTCCCCCGCGTTTCATGCGCAGAAACGAGACTGCAATGGTCACCGCACTCGCCATCCGGCCTGCTGACCGCGACTCCGTCGAGGAGCCCGCCCCACGGGCCTCGCTCGCCGCCCTCGCCGCCCTGGGAACCGACCGTCTCACCGCCGATCTGCACCGGGCGCTGCCCGGCGGGGACACCGGCCAGGTCGCCGTGGCGGCCTTCAACTCGTCCATCTGACGGTCGCCGCACAGTCGAAGCCCGGTCATGCCCCCCGCCCCGCCGCAGGTCCCGTTCACGCAGTTCGTCCTCAAGGTGCACAGCCGCTGCGACCTGGCCTGTGACCACTGCTACGTGTACGAGCACGCCGACACCAGTTGGCGTGGCAAGCCGCGCACCGTCTCGGAGCCCGTGCTGGCAGCTGCGGCGGCCAGGATCGGGGAGCACGCCCTGGCCCACCGGCTGACGGCCGTCCACGTCGTGCTGCACGGCGGGGAGCCGCTGCTCGCGGGCCCCGCCGTGCTGCGCCGGGCGGCCGAACTGCTGGCCGCCGCGCTCCCCGAGGGCTGCGCGCTGGACCTGCGCATCCACACCAACGGCGTCCGGCTGACCGAGGAGTTCTGCGAACTCTTCGACGAGCTCGGCATCAAGGTCGGCGTCTCCCTCGACGGGGACCGGGCCGCCAACGACCGCCACCGCCGCTACGCCGACGGCCGCTCCAGCCACGCCAAGGTGCTGGCCGCCGTCGAGCTGCTCCGCCGCCCCGCCTTCCGCCACCTGTACGCCGGGCTGCTCTGCACCGTCGACGTGGAGAACGACCCCGTCGCCGTCTACGACGCGCTGGTCGCCCTCGCCCCGCCCCGGATCGACTTCCTGCTCCCGCACGCCACCCACGACGAGCCGCCCAAGCGCCCGGAGGCGCTCGGGCCGACCCCCTACGCGGACTGGCTGCTGGCCGTGCACGAGCGCTGGACGGCGCACGGCCGCCCGGTGCCGGTGCGGGTCTTCGACTCGGTGTACCGCACCCTGCGCGGGCGCTCCAGCCTGACCGAGTCGCTCGGCCTGGACCCGGCCGACCTGGTGGTGGTGGAGACCGACGGCACCCTGGAGCAGGCCGACAGCCTGAAGACCGCCTTCGACGGTGCGCCCGAGACCGGCTTCGACGTCTTCGCGCACACCCTGGACCAGGTGGCCGACCACCCGGGCATGCGGGAGCGCCAGTCGGGCCTGGCCGGGCTGAGCGAGCAGTGCCGGGCCTGCCCCGTGGTCCGCTCCTGCGGCGGGGGCCTGTACGCCCACCGCTACCGGAGCGGCCGCGGATTCGACAACCCCTCCGTCTTCTGCGGGGACTTGATGAAGCTGATCACCACCATCCGGGACCGGATCACCCCCGTGGCCGCCGTCCCGGCCCAGCCCGGCTCGGCCGAACGGCCGCTGACCGAGGCTCAGTTGGACGAGCTGGCGCACGGCCTGGGCGGCGCCGGCACCGTCCGCGCGCTGGCCGCCGCCCAACTCGGGCTGACCAGGAGGCTGCTGGCCGCCCTCTCGGCCGGCGCTCCCGAACCCTGGGCGCTGCTGGCCGAGTTGGACACCGACGCGCCTCGGGCGCTGGACGCGGTGCTGGCCCACCCGTACGCCCGGTCCTGGGCGGTGCGCTGCCTGGAGCGCGAGCCCGGCGGCGACCTCGGCGGCTTCGCCGAGCTGGCGGCGGCGGCCGCGCTGCGGGCCGGGCGGGAGTTCGCACTCCCGGTGCCGGTCCGGGACGGGGCGGTGCACCTGCCCACCCTCGGCCGGGTCCTGGTCGGCGGAGGCGGCGAGGCGGTGCTGCAGGGCACCGCCGACGGCTTCGCGGTGCGCGGGGTGACGGTCGGCTGGGACGCGCCGGGGAGCGCGGCCTGGCAGCCGGTGCGCCGGGTGGAGCTGCCCGGCGGCCCGACGCTCGCCCTGGAGGACACCGACCCGCAGCGGGACGCCCACCAGTGGCCGGTGGCCGGGCGGCTGCCCGAGGACGAACTGCTGGGCTGGACGGGCGCCCTGCGGGAGGCCTGGGAGCTGCTCCGGCGGGACCTGCCGGAGTACGCCGAGGGCCTGCCGGCCGGGCTGTCCACCGTCACCCCGCTGCGGCCCGGCCCGGACGGACGGGACGTCAGCGCGGCCGCCCGGCAGGCCTTCGGCGCGGTCGGGATCGCCCGCCCGGCCACCGCCCCGACCCTGGCGCTGCTGCTCGCCCACGAGTTCCAGCACGTCAAGCTGGGTGCGGTGCTGGACTTCCACGAGCTGTACGACCCGGCCGACGAGCGCACCTACCACGCCCCCTGGCGGCCGGATCCGCGCCCGCTGGAGGGCCTGCTCCAGGGCACCTACGCCCACCTCGCGGTGACGGCGTACTGGGGCACCCGGGTGCGCGCCTACGACGGCCTGGCCAGCGCGGCGGCCGAGCACGCCCGGGTGCAGCTGGCCACCTGGCGCGCGCACACCGCCCGGGCGGTGGAGACGCTGGCCGGCTCCGGCTCGCTGACCGCCCTCGGGCTGCGGTTCGCGGACGGGATGCGGGCCACCGTGGAGCCCTGGCTGGCGGTCGAGGCCGGCCGGGCGGCCGAGCGGGCCGCCGCCGAGCGGTCGGCGGCCGTCGGGTGATCGGCGCGGCGGAGCTGGAGCGGGGCCTGCGGGAGCTCGGCGTCGAGGAGGGCGAGACCCTGCTGGTGCAGTCCTCGCTCCGCTCGCTGGGCGAGCTGGACGGCGGCCCCGAGGCGCTGCTCAAGGCGCTGCTCGCGGTGCTCGGCGAGAGCGGCACCCTGGTGGTCTACACGGCGACCCCGGAGAACTCCAACACCTCCCGGCTGGCGCTCGCCCCCACCCTGGGCATGACGGACGAGCAGAAGCGGGAGCACTGGCGCACACGCCCCCCGTTCAACCCCGACACCACCCCCACCTCCCGCATCCTGGGCCACTTCTCCGAGGTGGTCCGGCTGGCCCCGGGCGCCGTCCGCAGCCACCACCCCCAGACCTCCTTCGCCGCCCTCGGCCGCCGGGCCGTCGAACTGACGGAGGGTCACCCGCTCGACAGCCACCTGGGCGAGGGCTCGCCGGTCGGGCGGCTGCGGGCCTGGCGGTCCAGGGCGCTGCTGATCGGCGTCCCGGTCTGGTGCTGCACCGCGCTGCACCTGGCCGAGTACCTCCAGCCCGACCCCCCGATGCAGACCTACGGCTGCGTGCTGCCGGACGGGAACTGGACCTCCTTCGAGGCGGTGCACCTGAGGGACGAACACTTCCCCGGCATGACCGGCGCGTTGGAGCGGATGCCGAGCCTGGTCACGGGCCCGCTGGGCGAGGCGGACTGCTTCCTGATGGACGTCGCGGACGGCGTGGCGGTGGCCGACCGGCACCTGCGCGGCTGACGGCCCTATTCCATTGGAGAACCAGCCCTTCCTACACTGAAGGCCCTCTGTGGGGGAACGGCACACCTGGGAGAGAGAACACACCGGATGTCTCGGGGGAGGCGCGTGTGTACGACGAGGAATCTGGTGGGTGGGACGAGGGAGCGGAGCGGCCGTACTTCTTCCTGAGCTACGCCCACGTACCGCGGGCCAGGACCAAGGGCGCCGGCGACCCGAACCAGTGGGTCAGCCAGCTCTACGAGGACCTCTGCGAGGCGGTCCTGGCCCTGACCGACTACCGCTCCGGCCGCCCGGTCGGCTTCATGGACCAGTCCATGCACCAGGGCCAGCTCTGGGCCAAGCGGCTGTCCCAGGAGCTGGCCACCTGCCGGGTGTTCGTCCCGCTCTACTCGCCCCGCTACTTCTCCAGCCTGGCCTGCGGCCAGGAGTGGCACTCCTTCACCCAGCGTCCGGTCTTCCCGGCGCGGCAGACCTCCGAGCGCACCAGTGGCATCGTGCCGGTGCTCTGGGTGCCGATGAGCGACCGTCAGCTCCCCGAGGTGGCCCGCCAACTCCAGTTCAACCACCGGGGGTTCGGCCGTGAGTACGAGGACGAGGGCCTGTACGCGCTGATGCGCCTGGGCTACTTCCGCAAGGCCTACGAGCTGGCCGTCTTCCGGCTGGCCCGGCGGATCGTCGAGGTGGCCGAGAACACCGTCATCCCGCCCGGCCGCGCGCTGGACTTCAACGCCCAGCCGAGCGCCTTCCCGATGCCGCGCACCAAGCAGCTGCGGATCTCGGTCTACTCGTACGCGCAGTCCGAGCTCCCCGAGGGTCGCAATCCGGACTACTACGGAACCCGGCGGCAGGACTGGCACCCGTACCAGCCGGCCTCCGCCCGGCCGGTGGCCGAGCACGCGGCCAGGGTGGCACGGCAGTTGGGCTTCGAGCCGACCGTGCACGAGTTCGAGGAGGACGAGGCCGAGCTGCTCGCCGGCGCCCCGCCCAACGCGCCCGGCCTGGTGCTGCTGGACCGCTGGGCGCTCAAGGACGACGAGCGCCGGCAGGCGGTGGCCCGCTTCGACCAGCGCAACCCGCCCTGGGTCAGCGTGCTGGAGCCCTGGAACGCCGACGACCCGGACTGCGTGGCCGAGGACCGGCCGCTGACCGAGCTGAGCGCCCGCACCCTGCGGTACAAGCGCCGGGAGTCCAAGCCCAGCTTCCGGGACGGATCGGGCGAGTTGAGCTCGCTGGCCGACTTCGAGGAGGCCCTGCCGCGCGCGGTGATGCGGGCCAAGTACGCCTTCGAGGACCGCACCGCCGCGGAGACCACCCCGCCCGGGCAGCAACGGGATTCGGGCCGCTTCCGCCCCCGCCTGAGGGAGGCCTTCGACCAGGACCCGCCGAGGGACCGCGGAAGACCTTCGTACGACCCGCACGACGAGCCGCCGGACGACGAGGAGGAGGGGCCCCAGCCGGGCCGCTTCGGGGGAGGACACCGATGACCGACAACCCGACCAGGAAGCTGCGACTGCCGGGCCAGGCAGCCGCCCCGGCCGAGGAGGCCCGGCCCGCCGGCGGCGAGGACCGCCAGGGCCGGGTGGTGACGTTCTACTCCTACAAGGGCGGCACCGGCCGCACCATGGCGCTCGCCAACACCGCCTGGATCCTGGCCGCCAACGGCTTCCGGGTGCTCACCGTGGACTGGGACCTGGAGGCCCCGGGCCTGGCCAAGTTCTTCCGCCCCTTCCTTGACCAGGGCGCCCTGGCCGGCACCACCGGGATGATGGACCTGATCACCGACTACCGGGAGGAGGCCCTGCGCGAGGTCGACCACCCGCCGGGCTGGCACCGGGACTTCGCCCGCGTCCACCCGCACGTGCTCTCGCTCTCCTGGCCGGGCTTCCCGGCCGGCGGCAGCCTGGACTTCCTCTCCGCCGGGCAGCTGAACCGGGACTACTCCGAGGTGGTCGGCCGGCTCGACTGGGACCTCTTCTACGACCGCTTCGACGGCGGCCAGTTCTTCGACGCCCTCAAGCGCGACATGAGCCGCCGCTACGACTACGTGCTGATCGACAGCCGCACCGGCCTCTCCGACATCGCCGAGATCTGCACCGTGCAGATGCCGGACGACCTGGTGGTCTGCTTCACCCTCAGCGACCAGAGCATCGAGGGCGCCTCCAAGATCGCCCAGCACATCAACGACCGCTACCGCGAGCGCGGCATCCGCATCCTGCCGGTGCCGATGCGCATCGACGAGGGCGAGAAGGAGAAGGCGGACGCCGGTCGCGCGCTGGCCCGGCTGCGCTTCGCCGGACTGCCCGAGGGCCTGGCCGACGAGGACCTGTCCCACTACTGGGGCTCGGTGGAGATCCCGTACCGGCCCTTCTACGCCTACGAGGAGATCCTGGCCACCTTCGGCGACCAGCCCGGCACCCCCACCTCGATGCTGGCCGCCTGCGAGCGGCTCACCACCGTGCTCACCCGGGGCCGGATCTCCGCGCTGCCGCCGATGGACGAGGAGGTCCGGCTGCACTGGGTGGACGCCTACACCCGGCGCCGCCCGACCGCGCCCGCCGACCTCTACCTCTCCTTCGTCCCCGAGGACCGGATCTGGGCCGACTGGATCGCCGCCGTCCTGGAGAGCGCCGGCTTCCGGGTGGTGCCCCGGGACATCGGCGCCGGGGCCGACTCCCGGCTGGAGACCGAACGCGGCATCGACGCCGCCTCCCGGACCGTCGCGGTGCTCTCGGCCGGCTACCTGAGGGCCCCTCAGGCCCGGGCGCTGTGGGACTCGATGGGCGGCTTCGACCCCTCCGGCACCCGCCGTCAGATCGTCCCGGTCCGGGTCGGCGACGTCCGCCTCACCGCCCCGTTCAGCGGCCGCAACCCGATCGACCTGGTCGGCCGCGACGAGACCCAGGCCGCCGCCATCCTGCTGCGCGCCCTCGGCCGGGCCGAGACCGAGGCCGACCCCGAGGTGGTGATCCCGCGCTTCCCCGGCACCAAGCCGGCCTACTGGTCGGTGCCCCAGCGCAACCCCTCCTTCACCGGCCGGGCGCGGGTGCTGGAGGAGCTGCGGGACAGCCTGGTCGGCGGTCCGATGGTGGTGCTGCCCACCCCGCAGACCCTCTACGGCCTCGGCGGCGTCGGCAAGACCCAGCTGGCCATGGAGTACGCCCACCGCTACATGTCCCACTACGACCTGGTCTGGTGGATCGACGCCGAGCAGACCGACCTGATCTCCACCGCGCTGGCCGAGCTCGCCAACCGGCTCGGCCTGCGGGTCGGCGACTCCGTCAACGAGGCGGCGGAGGCGGCCCGGGAGGCGCTGCGCAAGGGCACCCCGACCCCGCGCTGGCTGCTGATCTTCGACAACGCCGACGAACCGTCGGAGATCCGCCGGTTCTTCCCCGGCGGCTCCGGCCACGTCCTGGTCACCTCGCGCAACCAGGCCTGGTCCGGCCAGGCCGGCGTGCTCGGGGTCGACGTCTTCACCCGCGGCGAGTCCATCGAGCACCTCACCCGCCGCACCCGCGGCCTGTCCCGGGCCGACGCCGACCGGGTCGCCGAGGCCGTCGGCGACCTCCCGCTGGCCGTCGAGGTCGCCGCCGCCTGGCTCGACACCACCCGCACCCCCGTCGACACCTACGTCGCCCAGCTCCACCAGGAGGCCACCCGGGCCCTCGCCGTCGGCCGCCCCGCCGACTACCCGACCCCGGTCGGCGCGACCTGGAACGTCTCCATCGCCCGCCTGCGCGAGCAGTCCCCGGCGGCGGTGCGCCTCCTCCAGCTGTGCGCCTTCATGGCCCCCGAGCCGATCTCCATGGACCTGTTCTACAGCGACCAGATGATCCGCTCGCTGGTCCGCTACGACGAGGACCTCAGCGACACCTTCATGCTCGGCAAGGTGATCCAGGCGGTCGGCCGGTACGCACTGGCCAAGGTGGACGCCGGCTCCAACTCCTTCCAGGTGCACCGGCTGGTGCAGGCGGTGGTCCGCTCCGAGATGGACGACCCCGCCCGGGAGGCCGCGATGCACGAGGTGCACCGCATCCTGGTCGGCGCCCGCCCCGTGCTCGGTGACACCGACAACCCCGCCAACTGGCCCCGCTTCGAGAAGATCTGGCCGCACCTGGTCCCCTCCCGGGCCCAGGACTGCGACGAGCGCGAGACCCGCGAGCTGATGATCGACCGCGTCCGCTACCTCTGGAAGCGCTCCGACCTGGACCGCGCCCGCGCCCTGGCCGAACAGCTCGACCTCACCTGGACCACCCGGCTGGCCGGCGAGGCCAACGAACTCGAGGCCCGGCACCTGCGCCGCCAGGTGCTCAGCCTCAACTTCCAACTCGCCAACGTGGTCCGCTCCCAGGGCAACTTCGCCGACGCCCGGGCGCTCGACGAGCGCACCCTGGCCGGGCAGAAGGAGCTGCTCGGCGAGCACAACCCCTACACCCTGATGACGGCCGGCTCGCTCGGCGCCGACCTGCGCGCGCTCGGCCGCTTCCAGGAGGCGCTCGACCTCGACCTGGAGACCTACGGCCAGTTCCGCGAACTCTTCGGCGAGGAGAACGCCCGCACGCTCTCGGCCGCCAACAACCTCGCCATCGACTACCGCCTGGTCGGCGACTCCTCCGCCGCCCGCGACCTCGACCAGGACACCTTCGACCGCCGCCAGGCCGTGCTCGGCCCCCGCCACCCCTACACCCTCTCCAGCAAGTCCAACCTGGCCCGCGACCTGCGCGAGATCGGCGACTACAAGGGCTCCATCGAGCTGCTGCGGGAGGTGACGGAGGAACTGGCCGACGTCCTCCAGCCCGACCTCCCGGAGAACCTGCGCAACGCCAAGTCGCTGGCCGTATCGCTGCGCCGGGAGGGCCACCTCCGGGAGGCCCGCCAGCTCACCATGCAGACCTACGAGCGCTACCTCGACCGCTACGGCTCCGAGGCCGCCGAGACGCTGGCCTGCGCGCTCAACCTGGCCGCCGACCACAGCGCCTCCGGCGACAAGGAGGCCGCCCGCGACCTGGCCACCGCCGTCTACGAGGGCCACCAGCGCCTGTTCGGCGACGAGCACCCCTTCACCCTGGCCTGCGAGAACAACCTCGGCATCTACCTGCGCGGCAGCGGTGACGTCGAGGCCGCGATCCGCCGGGGCAGCCACACCGTGGACGCCCTGCGGTCCGTGCTGGGGCCCGACCACCACTACACCCTCAACGCGATGATCAACCTGGCCAACGCGTACGGCGACGCCGGCCAGGCGGCGAAGGCCGAGGAGCTCGAACGGGCCGCCTACGCGGGCCTGGTGAACCGCTACGGCCCCGGCCACCCCGACGCCATCGCCTGCGAGTCCAACCTGGCGGTCACCCTCCGCAAGTCCAACCCCGGCCAGGCGGCGGAACTGCGCGAACACGCCCTCACCGAACTGCTCAGGCTCTTCGGCGAGGAACACCCCAACACCGTGGCCTGCCGCGGCTGGAAGCGCATCAACCGCGACCTCGAACCCCAGCCCGTCTGACGAAGGTGGCTGCGCCCCGGCAGGGGCGCGGGGAACTGCGCGAGTCGGAAGGCGGCTCACCTGCAGCTGAAGCACCGTCAGCCAGTCGCAGGTGCTGCCGTTCCCCCGCGCGCAGTTCCCCGCGCCCCTGGAGTGACCAATTTCCAAAGGGGTAGCCTCGCGGCATGGATCAGGTACTGGTGACGCGGCGGCTCGTCGACGGTGTGGTGGAGCGGCTGGCGCCGTACTGCCGGGTGGAGCAGCACGACAGCGAGACGCCGATGGCCCGGGCGGAGCTGCTGGCGGCGGTCGCGGGCAAGGCGGCCGTGGTCACCACGCTGGACGACGTGGTGGACGGGGAGTTCCTGGACGCCGCCGGGCCGGGGCTGAGGGTGGTGGCCAACCACGCGGTGGGGTTCCACAACGTCGACACGGCCGCCTGTGCCGCCCGTGGGGTGACCGTCACCAACACCCCCGGTGTGCTCACCGAGGCGACCGCGGACTTCACCTGGGCGCTGCTGCTCGCCGCCACCCGCCGCCTCGCCGAGGGCGAGCGCCTGATCCGCTCCGGCGAGCCCTGGGCCTGGGCGCCCACCTTCATGCTCGGCACCGAGCTCAGCGGCGCCCGCCTGGGCATCCTCGGCATGGGCCGGATCGGCCAGGCGGTGGCCCGACGGGCGGTCGGCTTCGGGATGGAGCTGGCGTACCACAACCGCTCCCGGCTCCCGGCGGAGCAGGAGCACGGCGCCCGCTGGGTCGGCCTCGACGAACTCCTCGCCACCTCCGACGTGTTGGTGGTCACCTGCCCGCTCTCCGAGGCGACCCGGCACCTCCTCGACGCCACCAGCATCGCCCAACTCCCGCCCGGCGCGGTACTGGTGAGCGTGGTGGCCGGGATCGTCGACGAGCTCGCCCTCGCCGCCGCGCTCGCCTCCGGTCACCTGTCCGCCGCCGCTGTGGACAACTTCGAGCGCGAGCCGGCCGTCCCGGCCGAGCTGCTGGCGCAGCCCACCGCCGTGCTGGCCCCGCACCTCGGCAGCGCCACCGTCCGGACCCGCCGCGCCATGGGTGACCTCGCCGTCGACAACGTGCTCGCGGTGCTGAACGGCAAGGCCCCCGTCACTCCGGTGGCCTGACGGCGCCTCAGCCCGCCGCCCACCGCAACGCCTCGGTCAGCACCGCCAGCGCGCCGAAGTGGGCGGCGCCGGGCTCCAGGTAGAGCTCGGCGCCGGGGATGTGCTCGGCCAGCCAGCGGGAGTGCTCCACCGGGGAGAACTGGTCGTCCGCGCCGTGCCACAGGCGGACCGGCACCGTGATGTCCTCGACCTTGAAGCCCCAGTCGGTGGTGAAGGCCAGGGCGTCGTCGATCCAGCCGTCCGCGCTGTAGTGGAAGGCGGCCGCGTAGGTGGAGAGCAGGCGGCGCCGGATGCCCGAATCGGTCACCACCACCCGGTCGGTGAGCGGGAGTTCGGGCACCAGGCCGTCGATCACGGCGGCCGGGTCGGCCTTCATCCGGCGGGACTTGGCCTGGAAGGAGGCGGCGAAGCGGTGCGGGCCGAGCTCGGCCTCGTGGTAGGCGCGCTCGTTGGAGGCGGTCATCCCGGCGTACCAGTCCAGGCCGTCCGCGTTCCGCGGGGCCAGGCTGACCAGCACCGCGGCCCGCCGCACCCGTCCGGCCAGCAGCGCCGCGCAGGCCAGCGCGTGCGGCCCGCCGCCGGAGCGGCCGAGCACCGCGAAGCCGTCGATCCCCAGCGCGTCGGCGATCGCCTCCACGTCGGCCGCCGCCGAGGCGACCTTGCGGCCGGGCAGCCGGGTGGACTCGCCGTAGCCGGGCCGGTCGAAGGAGATCAGGTGGACGCCGAGCCGGTACAGCACCGAGCTGCGCGGGCTGGGGCCGACCCGGCTGCCGGGGGTGCCGTGCAGCAGGAAGACGGGTCTGCCGTCCGGGTCGCCCCAGGTCTCCACCGCCAGTGTGCGACCGTCCCCCACCTGCACCAGCTGTGACGACGCCATCGGGCTCCTCGGGGTCGGGGACGCCCTCGGGCGTCCGGTGGTGGGCGCCCGCCGGTGTCACATCCCCAACGGGTCGGTGGTGCGCACCTCGCGGCGGGCCTGCCAGGTGGTGTGCTCCCGGGAGATCGCGTCCTCGGCGTCCCGGGCCAGCCGGGCCCAGGTCTCCTCGGCGTCCGGGGTGTCCAGCGGGAGCTGGCTCAACTGGGCCTCGATCACCGCGAGTTCGGAGGCGGCGATGGAGTAGGCGGCGGCCTGCGGCCGGTACTGGCGCAGCTGGGCCCAGGCGGCCACCGAGGCGGCCACCGCGGAGACCGCGCCGAGCGCGTCGAAGCTGAACTCGCCGAGCGCCCGCAGCACCGCCAGCACCAGGCCGCCCAGCGGCAGCACCACGCCCAGCAGGTCGGCCCAGCGGGTGGCGTTGGTGCAGGAGCGGGCCTTGGCCCGGTACCACTCGCGCTGGGTCTTCACCCGCTCCCTGATGTAGACCTCGCGACGGACCGAGAGCGGCTGCTCGCGCAGCTGCCGCATGCTGTCGGTGATCTGCGGGTGCCGGGCCGGCCGGCCGGCCAGCGGTCCGCGCCAGCTCTGCAGCTCGGCCTGCACCCGGGCCAGTTGGGGGATCGCCCGGCTGGTGCCGAACTGGCCGAGGATGCCGCCGAGTTGGACGTCGTAGAGCCGCTCGGCATCGGGCAGGGTCTTCGGCGGCGGCTGGTAGGCGTCGGCCCGCACCGCGTACTTCCAGGAGAGCGTCTTGACCGACTCGGCGGCGGCCCGGCCCTCGTACCAGAGCCCCTGCGGGTTCTGCCGCCCGGCCACGGCGGCCAGCGCCACCGTGAACAGGTAGGCGGCCGCCGCCAGCCAGGCCGGCAGGGTGCCGTCGGCGGAGCCGGCGAAGGCGGCCACCACCAGGAGCACCAGCCCCCAGCGGGAGAGCGAGACGGCCCGCCGCTGCCCCTGGAGCGAGGAGGAGTCCGCCGTCCAGAACAGCTCGGGCAGCAGCTCGTCCTCCCGGACCCAGCCCATCGACCGCCCGCCACCGGCCACCGCCATCCGGACCCCCGTCGCTCGCGTCTTCCCCTCTCTACCTACTGCCCCGGGCGGAGCCCCGCTACGCCCGTCGGGGGGCTCAACTCCCGATGATCACAAGGGAGGTGGCGAATCGAGGGGGTCAGAAGCTGTAGTAGATGCGCTCCGCGTTGTCCGCCATCACCTTGACGTTCCACTCGGTGCCGCCGTCGACGTTCCCGGAGCGGAAGAGCGGGGGAGTGACGCCCCGGTCGGCCAGCTTGCCGACCGCCGAGGCCACCACGGACTGCATCAGCGCGCTGGTGACGATGGTGGAGACGGAGCCGAAGGTGGTGCCGGCGCCGGGGTGGGTGAGCTCGCCGTCGCCGACCGCGATCTTGCTGTCCAGGACCACGTCGCAGTGGTCCTTGAGGTAGGTGCCGGTGGGGTGGTTGGAGGTCACCTCGGCCGGATAGGCCAGCGAGGTCACGCCGATCACCGAGAGGCCGCGGGCCCGGGCGTGCTGGGCCAGCTCCACCGGCATCACCTGGCGGCCGGAGAGCGAGATCACGAAGAGCAGGTCCCCCGAGCGGGCCGGGGTGAGGTCCAGGGTGGTGGTGGCCAGGCCGGACACCCGCTCCAGGGCGCTGCCCAGGTTGGCCGGCATCACGTTCACCCCGGTCATGCCGGGCACGTTCAGCAGGTTGACCACCACCAGGCCGCCGGCCCGGTAGACCACGTCCTGGGCGGCCAGCGAGGAGTGCCCGGCCCCGAAGGCGAAGATCCGGCGGCCGTCCTCGACCGCCTCGGCCAGCAGTGCGGCGGCCCGGTCGATGGCGTCCGCCTCCTCCGTCCGGATCCGGTGCAGGTGCTCCACCGCCGCGTCGAAGTACTGCCCGACCAGGTCGCTCATCAGATCTCCGTACCGTGGGGGCGGCCCGTGGTCCAGACCGCAGTTTGGGAGAAAGCTACGGCGAGCACGGTGCGGCCTGGGGGCGGCGGCTGTCAACAGTGACGAAATCGCCGCAGGTGTTACGGAAAGGCCCGGGAACATGGGGTCCGGCGGCCGTCGTTGTCGCCGGGGTACGTCAGAATTGTCGGTGAGGACACCGAAGAACGGGAGCCAGCGGCGATGTCTGGGCTGATCGACACCACAGAGATGTACCTCCGCACCATTCTGGAGCTGGAGGAAGAGGGCATCGTCCCGATGCGGGCCCGGATCGCGGAGCGGCTGGAGCAGAGCGGCCCGACGGTCAGTCAGACCGTCGGCCGGATGGAGCGCGACGGCCTGCTCCAGGTCGCGGGCGACCGCCACCTGGAGCTGACCGAGGAGGGCCGCCTGCTGGCGGTCCGGGTGATGCGCAAGCACCGCATCGCCGAGTGCCTGCTGGTCGACGTGATCGGCCTGGAGTGGGAGCAGGTGCACGAGGAGGCCTGTCGCTGGGAGCACGTGATGAGCGAGACGGTCGAGCGCAAGGTGCTCGCCATGCTCGGCCACCCCACCCAGTCCCCGTACGGGAACCCGATCCCCGGTCTGGACGAGCTCGGCGACACCCGGGCCGAGGGCGAGGGCCACGACGCCTCGCTGGTGGCCCTGGACGCCGTCCGCCCCGGTGAGGCCGGTGTGGATGTGGTGGTCCGCCGGATCGGCGAGCCGATCCAGAACGACGAGGGCCTGATGCTCACCCTGCGCCGGGCCGGCATCCGCCCGGGCAGCACGGTCAGGGTCTCGGCCGGCGTCGGCGGCCTGCTGGTCGGCACGGGGGAGGACGCGGCCGAGCTCCCCAAGGACATCACCGCCCACCTCTTCGTCGCCGAGGCCTGATCCCGGCGGCGGGCCGGCCGGCCCGGGAAGCTCGTGAGCCCGGTGCGTCCCCTTCGCACCGGGCCCTCTGCCCCCCGCTTCCCCTCCGGTCCCCCGGCCCCTCCCTCGAGAGCCCCCCCCGATCCGCCACACTCGGCTTCCCCGTCCGAGCGCCCCTCCGGCGTTCCTCTCGGAGGAGTTCCTCCCCTCGGCAGATCCCGGCAATCCTTGAGCGTCGTCACTCGTACGAGCGGCTTCCCCGGGTGATCACCGGGTAGACCGGTGTCTTATCCGCTCTCTCGTCCGCCTCCCCACCTGCACCGACGCGTGACGGGCCCCGCCCCCGGTGGGGGACGGAGCCCGTCAGCGGTGCGCGGTGGTCCCGCGCGGTGCGCGCCCCCCACCAGATGGGTGCGGGACGGCAGTTCGAGCGGCGCCGGGCCGACGGACCGTCAGCGGCCAGCGGTGGCCGGGGCGCCCTGCGGCCGCAGGGGGGCCGCCTCCCGGCCGCAGGCGTACGCCAGCGGACTGATCAGGTCCTGGGCGTCCGGCAGCCAGCGGTTCATCTCGGACGGCGGCCGGGCCCAGCGGGCCGAGCTGAACAGGCCGACCCGGGAGGACGGGCCGACGATCCAGTCGCCCTCGCCGCGCGCCACCATGTCCAGCCGCCCCGGGCCCCAGCCCAGCCGGCGGAGCATGTCGGGCAGCTTGGCGACCACGCCGGGCAGCACCAGGAAGAGCAGCCGCCGCCCGGTGGTGCCGGTGGTGGCCGGGGTGGAGACCACCGGACCGAGCTGGAGGCTGAGCCGCTCCATCCGGGCCAGCGCCAGGCAGCCCGCCATCTCCGGCACGTCCAGCACGTCGAAGAACCTGCCCGTGGGCAGCAGGATCGAGCCCTCCGGGTTCTCCGTCCACCACTTGCGGACGATCCCGGGGCCCGCGCTGGCCTTGCGCCGCCACTCCGGGCCGGTCGGGTGGGCGCCGGGCAGCTCGCAGCGCGGGTCGCCGCAGGAGCAGCGCGCCGGGCCGTCGCCCTCGATCAGCCAGCAGCCCTGCGCCACCTCCCAGTGCCGGTCCTCGACGTAGCTGACGGCCTCGATGAGCAGCGGGGGCAGGCCCGACCTGGGCGTTTGAGGGGTCTCTTCCACGTGCTGCTCAACTACCGTCCGTGAGTGGGGTTACGGGCTGTGCCGGGCCCGGTTTCGCTCCGGCCCCGATGTCACCCCAACCGGTGACGCGCCGGGACCGGCGCACGGCGGAGTCCGCGCCGGAACGCAACTGCCGCTTGGGTTCCGGGCGTTCGGGGCGGGGTAGAGGTGGAACAGGCTCCTGACGGCGCAACAGGGGGCGCACAGGGGCATTTGGCAGGGCGCGTGGGGGTCGGGCCAGTCACCGTGGGTATCCCGCTGGCGTTGCTGATCGCTAACCTGCACTCAGATGCCTTAACCGGTCGGCACGTCGGCAACCGAGCAGCATAATCGTCGCCCGCCGGTCAGGGCCGGGGGCGTGGGGAGGCGAAGCCCATGGCCGCAAGAGCACTCGTCGCACGGCAGCCCAACGAGCGTCTGCAGCAGCTGATCCAGGAGGCGAGCTGCTCGAACGCGGGCCTCGCCCGCCGGGTGAACCTCTGTGGCGCCGAGCACGGGCTCGACCTGCGCTACGACAAGACCTCGGTCGCCCGCTGGCTACGCGGCCAGCAGCCGCGCGGCCAGGCCCCGGCGGTCATCGCCGAGGCGCTCGGCCGCAAGCTCGGCCGCAGCGTCACGGTCGAGGAGATCGGCATGGCCGACGGCAAGAACCTCAGCTCGGGCATCGGGCTGCAGTTCGCCGCCACCCTCAGCGGGGCACTGGACCAGGTCTGCGAGCTCTGGCGCAGCGACGTCGGCCGCCGGGAGTTCCTCTCCGGCGCCACCGTGGCCGCCTCCGCCCTGGTCGAGCCCAGCCGGGACTGGCTGATCACCCCGCCCGACCCCTCGGTGGCCCGGGCCGGCGGCCCCCGGGTCGGCCCGGCCGACGTGGCGGCGATCCGGGCCACCACCCAGATGCTGGTCGACCTCGACCACCGCTTCGGCAGCGGCCACGTCCGCCCCGTGGTCGTGCACTACCTCAACAGCGTGGTCTCCGGCCTGCTCGGCGGCGCCTACCGGGAGCAGACCGGCCGTCAACTCTTCGCCGCGGTCGCGCGCTTGACCGAGCTCGCCGGCTACATGGCGGTGGACACCGGCCAGCCCGGGCTGGCCCAGCGCTACTACATCCAGGCCCTGCGGCTGGCCCAGGCCGCCGACGACCGCGGCTACGGCGGATACGTGCTGGCCGCCTCCATGAGCCACCTGGCCGCCGCGCTCGGCAACCCGCGCGAGATCGCCCAACTCGCCCGCGCCGCCCAGGAGGGCGCCCGCTCGGTGGCCACCCCGACGGCGATGGCGATGTTCTACGCGGCCGAGGCCCGCGGCCACGCCCTGCTCGGCGACGTCCGCTCCTGCGAGGCGGTGGCCGCCAAGGCGCTGGCCGCCATGGAGCAGCGCAACCCCGAGGACGACCCGGACTGGATCGTGCACTTCGACGAGGCCTACCTGGCCGACGAGTTGGCGCACTGCCACCGGGACCTGGAGCAGGCCGTGCAGGCCGAGAAGTACGCCCGCACCGCCCTGGAGCTGCACCCGCCCACCCGGGTCCGGCGCCGCGCCGTCGACCTGGTGCTGCTGGCCACCGCCCAGCTCCAGCAGCGGGACGTGGAGCGGGCCTGCGAGACCGGCACCCAGGCCGTCCGGCTGCTCAGCGGGCTGCGCTCCAACCGGGGCGTGGAGTACCTGGACGAGTTCCGCCGCCGTCTGGAGCCGTACCGCAGCCACCGCGCGGTGCGGGAGTTCCAGGCCAGGATCGAGGTGGAGGCCGCGTGAGAGGTGCCGGGGCGCGTAGTCACGGCTGAGGGGTACGGGGTAGGTTGGGGCCGATAGTCGGCGTTCCGGCGCGGTCAGGGGCACAGCGAGCGCGCGGTAGACCGAGAGAGGCCCGCGGTGCGGACGCAGGCCGTGCACAGGTGAGGAAACCCGTTGAGCCAGCGCCGCTCGTACAACAACTCCGGCGACTTCAACCTGGACGATCTGTTCCGTCCGGAGCCCGACGCCGCCCAGCAGGAGGCTCAGCAGGCGGCTCAGCAGTCCGCGCCGCCGGTCCAGCAGGGCTTCCCGACGGGGCAGTTCCAGGGCGGCCCGGAGTACGCCGCGCCGACGTACGGGGTCCCGCCGCAGGCGGCGGCCCCGGCGGCCCCGGCCGACGCCTCCCAGGCCACCCAGTACCTGCCGCCGTACCCGACCTCCCAGCCGGCGGGCGGTCAGCCGATGCAGGGTCAGCAGACGTACGGCGGGCAGGGGTTCGGCGCGCCGCAGCAGTTCGGTGACGCCCAGCAGTTCGGCGAGCCCCAGCAGCAGCCGCAGCAGTACGGCGAGCCGCAGCCGTCCTACGGCGGTCAGGGCTTCGGCGGGCAGCAGGGCTTCCCTGCGGCCGCCGCGACCCAGCAGTACCCGGCGGCGCCGTCCTACGGGGCCCAGGCCCCCGAGCCCGGGCGCCGCGGGCTCGACAAGCGGGTGGTCATCGGCGGCGGCGTGGTGGCCGCGCTGGCCGTCGTGGGCATCGTGATCGCGCTGTCCGGCGGCGGTGACGAGGACAAGGGCGGGGCGGGCGACAAGAAGGCCGCGGCCTCCTCCTCCGCCAAGCCCAGCTCCGGTGCCTCCGCGGGCTCCGGCGCGGCCGTCAGCCCGGAGACCAAGGCCCAGGCCGAGGCGCTCTCCGCCCTGCTCGGCGACGCCAACGCCAGCCGCACGGCGGTGGTCAACGCCGTCGCGTCGGTGCGCAAGTGCGAGAAGCTCCCGGAGTCCCAGGCCGCACTGGACCAGGCGGCCCAGCAGCGCACCAAGCTGGTCAACGGGCTGGCCGCGCTCAAGGTCGACCAGCTGCCGAGCGGGGCGGCGCTGGCCGAGCAGCTGAAGAAGGCCTGGGAGGCCTCGGCCACCGCCGACAGCGAGTACGCCCTCTGGGCGGCCGACTCGATCGCCGCCTGCGACCCGGCCAAGAAGGACAACCAGCACCTGAAGAACGGCGACGCGGCGAGCGGCACCGCCACCACCGCCAAGAACCAGGCCAGCACCCTCTGGAACGCGATCGCCGCCCAGACCGGCCTCCCGACGAAGTCCGCCATCGAGCTCTAGGCACTCCGGCCCGGCAGGGCAGCGCGCCCCGGGGCCGAAGGCCCCGCAGGGGCGCGGGGAACTGCGCGCAGGGGAACGGCAGCACCTGCAACTGGCTGACGTGCCCTCAGTTGCAGGTGGGCCGCCTTCCGACTCGCGCAGTTCCTCGCGCCCCCGGGGTCACCGCGTGCGTTCCTGGCGCCCCGGGATCATCACGTGCGTTCCTGGTGCCCCGGGGTCACCGCGTGCGTTCCTGGCGTCCCGGGGTCACCGCGTGCGTTCCTGGCGTCCCGGGGTCACCACGTGTGTTGTCGTTGCCCCGGGCGGATGCCCGTCAGCCCGCGAGGGTGGTGCGGACGTCGACGAAGCCCTCGCGCTGGAGGGTGAGGCGGCCGCCCTGGACGCGCTGGAAGGTGACGGAGGTGTTGACCAGGCGGGGCGAGTCGGCGCTGGGGAGCATGTTGGTCATGCCCCAGCTGAGGGCCGGGGTGGCGCCGCCGGTCTCGATCGGCTCGCCGCTGTCCAGCACGTTGCGCAGCGCCTTCGAGGTCAGCTGCTTCTCGTTGCCGGCCCGCTCGACCGCCGTCCGCAGGACCTCGTAGGCGACCCAGGTGGTCTGCACGCCGGGGTCGGAGACGTCGATCACGGCCCCGTTGGCCTGCTGCCGCACGGTGGTCCGCAGCACGTTCCAGACGTGCGAGGACTCCGGCGGGTACCAGCCGGTGGCGTAGGCGCCGCCCAGCGGGCCGCTGTCGCCGCCGGTGGAGTCGACCACGGACTGCTGGAAGCTGCCGATCACCGAGGCCAGCTGGGTGCGCTTGGGCTCCAGGCGGCGGAACGGGTCGAGCAGGTTGGCGGTCGGCTCGGCGCCGAGCGCGGCGACCACGCAGCCGCCGGCCCGGTCGTCGCCGATGGCCTTCTTGGCGATGCCGGTGTAGTCGTTCGACCGCTCCGGCGCCTTGATGTCGCTGATCTTGATGCCCGAGCCCTTGAGCGCCCCGGCCAGGTAGCCGAGCAGGGTGTCGCCGGCCCGGGTGTCGGGGCGGATCAGCGCGATGTTCTTGCAGCCCGCCTCGGTCAGCTGCTTGCCGCTGCCGGCGATCAGCGCGGGGGTGCCGCCGGAGACGGGGTAGGAGAGCGGGCTGCTGAACTCCGGGGTGGAGAGCCCGTACCCGCCGATGTACGGGATGCCGGCCTTCTCCAGCACCGGGATGTAGCTGTCGCCGTACTGGCTGTACGAGCCGACCACGGCCAGCGCGTGCTCGGCCACCGCCTGCTCGGCGCAGGCGGCCGCGCCGTCGGCGGAGTTCTGCTCGTTGCAGGTGAGCACCCTGACCTTGCGGCCGAACAGGCCGCCGGTGGAGTTGAGCTCGCGGCCGATCGCCTCGGCCAGCAGGGTCATGCCGGGGCGGTCGGTGGTGCCGGTGCCGGAGGGGGCCCAGGTCATCACCGTCACCTCCTCGGTGCCGGCCGCGTCGGCGGGGCCGCCGCAGGCGGAGAGCAGGGCTGGCAGCAGCAGCGCGGCGGTGACCGCGGCGGCGGTCCGGCGGCCCCGGCCGCCCGGACCTGCGGTGCCGGTCGACGGCGTGTGGTCGGGCGATCCGCTGCGCCTCATGATGCTCTGCCCCTCCTCGGACGTGCAGGCCTGGTCGGCCCCGGTTCAGACTCGACCGGTCAGGGTGCGCAGGAGGGGATGAAAAGCGAACGACCGGCAAACGGGGACGGAACTCCGGGAGCTTTCGTTGCGCGACGCGGGTAGAACGTGCAATGTCCGGGCACGTAGCATCGATCCCCATGTCCGCGAGTACAAGTTCTTCGCATCGTTCGGCCCGAACCCCTTCTCGGACCGGGCACGGCTCCAGCACCATGGGCGGCATGCCGATCAACGACCTGCCGTGGTGGCGCTGGCGCGCCCGGATCCGCTCGGCCCTCCACATGCTCGCCGACCACGACTTCCAGCAGCGCACCTGGCTGGTCGGCCAGGAGGGCTACGGCGACGTGACCGACGCCGTCTACCGCCTGGTCGAGGACAGCTGGCTGGACCGCTGGCCGGCCGAGAAGTACGTGGGCTGCGTCCTGCGGGACGCTGAGGAGGCCGCCCTGGTGGACGCCGCCGTGCTGGCGGTGCTCCGGGTGCTGCACGAGGTCGGTGCGGACGCCCCGGCCGGCGCCTACCTCGGCCACCCCGGCTGGCCGGCCGCAGTGGCGGCCGCCCGCGAGGCACACGTTCGGCTGACGCTGGCGGACGGCGAGGACCCGGCCGAGCCGCCGCGCTCGCTGGAGGTGCTGCGGATCCTGACCCGGGTCGGCTGAGCGGAACCCCGTCGGCGTGGCGTCCGGAGTGCGGTCAGCGGGGCGGGGCGCGTCCGGAATGTGAAAGCCTGGACGACCCGCCCCGCGACCGAAGAACGGAACGTCCCGTGGACCAGCAGACCGCCAGCGCCCAGTACGTCCTCACGCTGTCCTGCCCGGACAAGCAGGGGATCGTGCACGCGGTCTCCAGCTACCTGTTCATGACGGGATGCAACATCATCGACAGCCAGCAGTTCGGCGACGCCGACAGCGGGCTGTTCTTCATGCGGGTGCACTTCGCCGCCGAACACCCCGTCAGCACCGAGAAGCTGCGCGCCAGTTTCGCCGCGATCGGCGCCTCGTTCCGGATGGACTGGCAGATCACCCCGAGCAGCGAGCGGATGCGGGTGGTCCTGATGGTCTCCAAGTTCGGCCACTGCCTGAACGACCTGCTGTTCCGCACCAGGATCGGCGCGCTGCCGGTGGAGATCGCCGCGGTGGTCTCCAACCACACCGACTTCCGCGAGCTCACCGAGTCCTACGGCATCCCCTTCCACCACCTGCCGGTGAACCGGGAGAACAAGGCCGAGGCCGAGCAGCAGCTGCTCGACCTGGTCGCCGCCGAGCAGGTCGACCTGGTGGTGCTGGCCCGCTACATGCAGGTGCTCTCGGACGACCTCTGCAAGGCGCTGGCCGGACGGGTCATCAACATCCACCACTCCTTCCTGCCGAGCTTCAAGGGCGCCAAGCCCTACCACCAGGCGCACACCCGGGGCGTGAAGCTGATCGGGGCCACCGCCCACTACGTCACCGCCGACCTGGACGAGGGCCCGATCATCGAGCAGGAGGTGGCCCGGGTCACCCACGACGTGACGCCGGACCAGCTGGTCGCGCTCGGCCGGGACGTGGAGTGCCAGGCCCTGGCCCGGGCGGTCAAGTGGCACAGCGAGCGCCGGGTGCTGCTCAACGGCAGCCGCACGGTGGTCTTCGCCTGACGGCCCGTCGGCCCGGGGCCCGCGGCTTCACGGACGGGAGAGCAGCGGCGCGGCCCTGAGCAGTTCGGCGATCGCGCCGCGGTCCCCGTGCTGCCCGGCGGGGATCCGCTCCGGGCTCCGGTGGGCGGCCGCCAGGGAGCAGAACTCCAGCCCGTCCAGCACCAGTTCGGCCACCGGCGGCCCCTCGGGCACCGTCCCGTCCAGCGGCACCAGCCACTCCCCGGCGGCCGGTCCGTCGATCACCAGGCGGACCACCCGACCGGGCCGGCCGTCCTGCGGCGGGCCGTCCGACGGGTTGGCGGCGGCCAGGGCCAGCGGCAGCATCCGGGCCGCCAGGTCCACCATCAGCCGCAAGTGCCGGGCCAGTGGCGGCGGGTAGGGGTAGTCCACCGCGCGGGCGACGTCCTCGCCGTGCACCCAGGTCTCGAAGGCGCGGTCCACGAAGGCGTCCCGCAGCGGCAGCCGGGCGAAGCCGAAGTCCACCGCGGCCGAACCCCGTGGCCGCAGCGCGGCCGCGCGCACCAACGCGTGGCCCTGCTCCCGCCAGCGGGCCCGGACGGCGACCGCCTCCCGCGCCGGCCGGGCGGCCAGCAGCCGCTCGGTGCGCTCCAGCACGGCCACCGCGGGGGAGCGCTGGGCGGGGACCCTCGGCGGCTCCGCCCGGGGGACGGGATCGGGCAGGCCGAGCGCCGGGGCCAGATAGCCGTCCACCGCCGTCAGGTGGGCCAGCACCTCGGCCGGGCGCCAGCGCTCCACCCCGCCGTGCCACGGGAGTTCGGCCACCTCCAGCCACTCCAGCGGGCCGAGGTCGCGCAGCAGGGCGTCCAGCTTGGCCGTCTCCGCCGCGTAGGGCGCCGCCCAGGCGGGGACCGGGAGTTCGGGCGCGCGGCGGGCCAGGCACCAGTCCAGCACCTGCTGACGGAGCGTCTCGGACGGCTCCAGCGGATCCTCCGCGGCCAGCCGCCCGGCGGCCTCCCGCAGCCGCGCCGCCTCCTCGGCGCACTCCGGACACCCCGCCAGGTGGCGGCCCACCGCCGCCGCCTCCCGCCGCGGACACGCCTCCAGGGCCCAGGCCCCGAGCAGGGACCGGTACTCCTCGTGCGGCCGGTCTCCGACAGTCACGTGGACGCCTCGGGGAAGGTGGCTACGCCTCCGGGGGCGCGGGGAACTGCGCGCGGGGGAACGGCAGCACGTGCAACTGGCTCACGTGCCCCGACCTCACGCTGGTCCGCCTCCCGATTCGCGCAGTTCCCCGCGCCCCCGGGATCACCACTCGCCGCGGGATCACCACTCGCCGCGGGATCACCACTCGCCGCGGGATCACCACTCGTCGCGGGGGTGCACGAGGCTGCGCCCCCGAAGGCATCACCACGTACGTCATCACCGCTCAGCTGCTGCAGGGCCAGCCGGAGGCGGTCCTTGGCGGTGGCTTCGTCGATGCCCAGGCGGCGGGCCGTCTCGCGGTAGTCGTGGCCCTCCAGCCAGGCCAGGGCGACGGTCTCGCGCAGTTCGCCGGGGAGCAGCTCGACCAGGCCGGAGGCCAGGCCGCGCGGTGGCGGCCCCTCGGGCCCCTGCTCCAGCCGCAAGCGGTCCAGTGCCCGCCGCCGGGTGAGCGCCGCCAGCCAGGCCCGCAGCGATCCCCGGCCCGGGTCGAAGGCCTCGGGGTGCTCCCAGAGGTGGGCGAAGACCTCGCGGGTGAGCCGCTCGGCGGCGTCTTGGTCGGCCAGGATGCGGCCGGCCAGGCCGTGCACCAGTGGGGCGGTCCGGTCGTAGAGCTCGGCCAGGGCGGTCTCCTCGCCGCGGGCGAGGCGCCACTGGATCCGCTCGTCCCAGCTCGGGGGCGGTGCGGCGCTGTCCACCGGGCCACGGTAGCCCGTAGCCGTGGACCGGTGGGGGGAATCGTACGAAGAAGTTTCGATTCGTCAGTTGGTGGCGGTCGTACCGCCATTCGATGTTCGAGTGGTGGTGGACACATGTAGGAAGGGTGGTTCGCTCGTGGCGGCCGTCAGATCCGAGCCACCGCGCGGTACCTTTCGTCATGCCCGGGGCACCCTGCGACGAGCAGGTGGGCACGGGTGGCCGGACGACCGTCGGTGCGACGGTCGCCAGGGTGAGCGGGACAGTATGCACTGCTCTGTCCCTCTGACGCTGGAATATGCCCGAAGCGCTTGCTGCGAATGTCCGGCCGGACCATTCTGAGGCGTATTCGTGACGGGGCCGAGGCCGGTCCGACCGGGCCTCGAACTGCGAGTGCGGGTGGTGAGCGGTGCAGGTACTTCAGGTCCAGCTGGCGGTGCGGGCCGACCCGGCCGAGGTCGGGCGCGCCCGCCGGTGGGTGCGGTCGCGGTTCCAGGGCCACGGGCTCGATCCGGACGCCCCGTTGGCCGAGACGCTGGTCCTGGTGGTCTCCGAGCTGGTCACCAACGCGGTGGTGCACACCGGGTCCCCGGCGGTGCTCCGGCTCTCCGTGCCGCTGGCCGAAGGTGACGGTGCGTCGGCGCCGAGCCGGGTCCGGGTCGAGGTGGCCGACGGCAGCACCAGCGCCCCGGTGCCGCGCCACGCCTCCGGGGACGCCACCAACGGGCGCGGGCTGGAGCTGGTCGAGCTGCTCTGCGAGAGCTGGGGCTGGTACCCCGACGGCTCCGGCAAGCGGGTCTGGTGCGAGATCGCGGGCTGCTCGGCGGGCCTTCCGGCGCTGGAGGGCGCGGGCGGCCCCGGGGGCGCACTGATCGCTTAGCGACCGGGAGTGCGCCCCCCGCGCCCGGTAAATGCTCCGCAACCATTCCGAATTTCCGACAACCCATTGACGTGACGTATCCGACTGATCACTCTTGGGTGCAGTTCTCCGTCGTGAGGGGACGCCGAGGGATCACCGGGTGCGGTCAGCATGGGGGATCAGCAGCTGCCGAGCGCCCGGTCGGCCCTTCCTCGGCGAGCACGGAGCGCTCGGAGCGCGGGATTCAGGGCCCGCGCCCACGGTCGGGCGGCGGCGGAACAGCGGCCGCCGCCCGGCCTCCGAAGCTGCGGGATCGTGACCCTAAATCGCTGGCGTGTCGAAGTGGTCTGGACCAAAACTGCTGGGGTGACGCTCCCCGAAACACAGGCCCCCGCCGTCGCCGCCCCGCCCGCCGATGACCAACCCGCCATCTGGTCCCGGAACTTCCGCTACTACTTCACCGCCCGCAGCTCCGGCCTGCTCGGTGACGCGATGCTCCCCGTCGCGGTCTCCGCCGGACTGATCGGTGCAGGCCACGGCCTCGGTACCGTCGGCTTCGCGCTGGCCTTCCTGTTCGCCCCGTTCGCCGGCTTCGTGCTCTTCGGCGGCGTACTGGCCGACCGCTTCACCGCCCGGCGGATGATGATCGCCGCCGACCTCACCAACCTCACCACCCGCGCGCTGCTCGCGGTCCTCTTCTTCCGCGGCATCGACCAGCTCTGGCACCTCTACGTGCTGCTCGCGCTGGCCGGCACCGCCGCCGCGATGTTCCAGCCGGGCGCCGCCTCCACCGTCCCGCTGGTGGCCCGCGACGTCCAGGGCGCCAACGGCGTGCTCCGCACCGCCGAGGCCCTCACCACCCTGATCGGCCCGGCCCTGGCCGGCGTCCTGGTCGGTGCCGCCGCCACCGGCTGGGTGATGGTGATCGCCGCCGTCACCTTCGGCATCAGCGCGATCTGCCTCTTCCTCCTCCGGCTCGGCCCCGTCCCGGCCCCGCCGCCCGGGGACAGCCTCTGGCGCAACCTGGTGGTCGGCTGGCACGAGTTCCGCTCCCGCAGCTGGCTCTGGGGCGTGATCCTGATCTGGATGGCCTTCACGGTCTTCTCCTGGGGGCCGCTGCAGCCGATCTCGGCCGGGCTGGTGGTGCCCGCGCACGGCTCCACCGTGTTCGGCGTGCTCAACTGCGCCCTCGGTGCGGGCACCGTGGCCGGCGGGCTGCTGGCCATCCGCTACAAGCCCGAACGGCCGCTCGCGGCAGGGGCGGTGGCGATGGCCGTGTTCCCGCTCTACCCCATCGGCCTGGTGGCCGGCTGGCCGGTCTGGCTGCTCGGCGTGGCCCAGTTCGTGGTGGGCGTCGGCCTCACCTTCTGGAGCGTCATGTGGGCCACCAGCGTCCAGACCCAGGTCCCGGGCGAGGTCCTCAACCGCATCCACGCCTACGAGGTGGCGGGCTCCGTCTGCATGTTCCCCGTCGGCAGCGCCCTCGCCGGCCCGGCCACGACCGCCTTCGGCACCACCCGCACCCTCGAACTCGGCATCCTGGTCGCCCTCCTGACCGTCGCGGCGCTCCTGCTGGCACGCCCGGTGCGAAAGCTACGGCGAGTGGCCTAGGGGCTGCGCGAATCGGAAGGCGGCCCACCCGCAACTCATGCGCCGTCAGTCAGTTGCAGGTGCTGCCGTTCCCCTGCGCGCAGTTCCTCGCGCCCCGGGGAAACCGGTCGTGGACTGCACGTTGAACGGATATCCCGTGTACGTCGCGGACGACGCTCCCTACGCTGTCGGCCGTGACCAGAACCGGTGAACGCACCCGCGCCCCACGTCTCCACTACGCCTGGGTGGTGGCGGCGGTCGCCCTCCTGGTGCTGGTCGGCTCGGCCGGATTCCGGTCCACGCCCGGTCTGATGATGGACGCGCTGCACGCGGAGTTCGGCTGGTCCCACGCCACCGTGGCCAGCGCCGTCTCGGTGAACCTCACCCTGTTCGGCCTGACCGCCCCGTTCGCCGCCGCCCTGATGGACCGTTTCGGCGTCCGCCTGGTGGTGGTCTGCGCCCTGCTGACGATCTCGGTCGGGGCAGGCCTCACCATCATGATGACCGAGAGCTGGCAGCTGATCCTCTGCTGGGGCGTCATGGTCGGCCTGGGCTCCGGCTCGATGGCGGGGGCCTTCGCCACCACCGTCACCGGCCGCTGGTTCGCCGCCCGGCAGGGCCTGGTCACCGGTGTGCTGACGGCCGCCGGGGCCGCGGGCAACCTGGTCTTCATGCCGCTGCTCGCCTGGATGGTGCAGACCCAGGGGTGGCGCACCGCCGTCGTGGTGGTCTCGATCAGCGCGACCGTCGTCGCCGTCCCGGTGCTGCTGCTGATGCGCGAGCGCCCGTCCGACCTCGGCCTGCTGCCGTACGGCGCGACCGAGGCGCCCGAGGTTCAGAAGGTGGAGGGCAGCGCGATCCTGCGCAGCCTGCGGGTGCTGCGCAACGCCCTCACCGACCGGGCGTTCTGGCTGCTGGGGAGCTCGTTCGCGATCTGCGGGGCGACCACCGCCGGGCTGGTCGGGACCCACTTCATCCCGGCCGCGCACGACCACGGCATGCCGGTCACCACGGCGGCGAGCCTGCTCGCCCTGGTCGGGGTCTTCGACGTGGTCGGGACGGTGGCCAGCGGCTGGTTCACGGACCGCTTCGACTCCCGGGTGCTGCTGGTCAGTTACTACGGTCTGCGCGGCGTCTCGCTGCTCCTGCTGCCGCAGCTGTTCGCCGGTTCGCTCCAGCCGCCGATCCTGGCCTTCATCATCTTCTACGGCCTGGACTGGGTGGCCACCGTGCCGCCGACCATCGCGCTCTGCCGCCGCGAGTTCGGCGCGGACGCCCCGGTGGTGTTCGGCTGGGTGCTGGCCTGCCACCAGATCGGCGCCGCGGTGGTGGCCGGCCTCGCCGGCCTGGCCCGCGACAGCTTCGGGAACTACGACCTGACCTGGTACGCCGCGGGCGGTCTCTGCGCGGTGGCCGTGGTGCTCTGCCTGGCCCTCGGCCCCGGCATCTCCAAGCCCGCCGCCCCGGCCGACGCGCACCACGAGGCCCACCACGACGTGCACGACGCACACGCCGAGGCCACCCCCAAGGCGGCCGTCGCCGCCGACTAGGCTCGGGGATCATGACGCTCTCCTTCACCCTGGCCCCCGAGCTGACGCCCGAGCTGCGCGCCGAGGTCATCACGCTCTGGACGGACGTCACCAACGCGGGCGGCGCGGTCGGCTTCGTGCCGCCGGTGACGGAGGACCAGGTCTGGGTGACGGCCGAGAAGCAGTTCGGCGGCACCGGCCCGGGGCAGCCGGACGTGCTGCTGATCGGCCGCGAGCCGGAGGGCGGACGGCTGGCGGCCCTGCTCTTCTTCGAGTCGATGCGCTTCGACCTGATGGAGCACTGGCGGATGCTCAAGCGCGTCATGGTGCACCCCGACTTCCAGGGGCGCGGGTACGGGGCGGAGCTGCTCGGCGAGGCGGCCCGGGTGGCCACCGGCTGGGGGCTGACGGGCCTTCGGCTGACCCTGCGCGGCGGGCACGGGCTGGAGGCGTTCTACGGCAGCTGCGGATACACCGAGGTCGGCCGGGTGCCCGGGGCGATCCGGGTCGGGCCCGGCGACGACCGCGACGACGTGACGATGTGGCTGCCGCTCGCCTGAACGGTGGCCGCCACGGGACCCTGGCGGTTCCGGGCCGTCAGGTCGTGTTTCACTGGACTGCCGTGCCAGCCGTACCCCCGCCGTGAAGGACACCACCGTGAGCAGCCAGAAGCACGCCACGCTCCGCTACACCTCGATGCGGGTCAGCATCTTCCTCTCCTGCCTGCTGATCTCCCTGGTGCTCGGCCACTACGGGATCATCCCGGTGACCGGGAACACCGGTGTGGTCTTCCTGGTGCTGATCGCCGGTGTGGTCTCGGCGCCGCTCAGCTACATCCTGCTCAGCAAGCAGCGGGACGCGATGTCGGCGCAGCTGGCCGACAAGGTGGCGGCCCGCCGGGCCCGCTCGGCCGCCGTCGCGGCGCAGGAGGACGCGGCCGACGACGCGGCCCGCGCCGCCGAGGCGGCCCGCAGCACCGCCGCCAACTGACCGCTCCCGTCCGCCCGATGACCACCGCCGTGCCCCCGTCCGGGCCGATCCCCGAGCCGGCCCCCGAACCCCGCGCCGCGCCGCGCCGTCCGACCGGGCGGGACGTGGCCCGGCTGGCCGGGGTGTCGCAGGCCACGGTCTCGTTGGTGTTCTCGGGTTCGGAGGCGGGGCAGCGGGTCTCCCCGGCGACCCGGGAGCGGGTCCGCGAGGCGGCCCGGGAGCTGGGCTACCGCCCGCAGGCGGCGGGCCGTCAGCTGCGGCTGGGCCGCAGCGGGATGATCCTGCTGGCGGTGCCGAACATGCTCGGCCCGTTCTTCGGCCGGGTGCTGGTCGGGGTGCACGAGGAGGCCGGCCGGCACGGGCTGGCCGTGGTGGTCAGCTCGGGCTGGGGGAGCGCGACGCTGGCCGAGGCCGCCACCACCAGCCGCTTCGACGGCCTGCTGGTCTGCTCGCCGGACGACAGCCAACTGGGCGCGCTGCCCTCCGGCACCCCCGTGGTCTTCCTGGACGCGGACCCGGCACTGGCCGATCCGGAGACCGGCCGCACCCGGCCGACCGTGGAGCTGGACGTGGCGAGCGGCATGCGGGCGGCCGTGGAGCACCTGGCCGGGCTCGGCCACCGGCGGATCGGCCACCTGCGCTCGACCCACTCCGCGTACACCTTCCGGGTCCGCCAGGCCGCCTTCGAGCAGGCCGCCCGGGGGCTGGAGGTGATCGAGCTGGGCGTCACCCTGAACGACGGTCAGCGGGCCGCCCGGGCGGTCGCGCGCGAGCTGCTCTCCCGGCCGGACCGACCGCACGCGGTGGTCTGCGACGACGACGTGGTGGCCTCCGGGCTGTACCAGGCGGCGGCCGAGCTGGGCCTGCGGATCCCCGACGACGTCTCGGTGGTCGGCATGGACAACATCCCGGTGGCCGACCTGCTGGCCCCGCCGCTGACCACCGTGGACCTGCCCGGCGAGGAGCTGGGCCGGGCCGGGGCCGCCGCGCTGGCCGCGCTGCTGCGGGGCGAGCCGGCCGAGCCCGTACCGCCGTTGGCCACCCGGCTGGTCGAACGGAGCTCCACCCGGCCGGTCGCCTGACCCCCCGCCGGGGCCGCCACGGCTGACGCACCCGAAGGGGCACACGAGGCTGCGCCACCAGGGGCGCGAGGAACTGCGCGAATCGGAAGGCGGCTCACCTGCAGCTGAGGCTCCGTCAGCCAGTTGCAGCTGCTGCCGTTCCCCCGCGCGCCCCGCGGCGGAGCCGCAGATCAGCAGAGCCTCGCGCCCCCGGTGTGACCACTCTCGTCATGCGGCCGCGACCAGCGCGGGAGCCGGCATCGGGTGGAAGAGGCGGCGGGCGGCCAGTAGGAGGAGGCCGCCGAGGGCGATGCCGCCGGCCGCGCAGAGGGCGACGCCGGCCAGGGCGGATTCGGCCAGCGCGCCGGAGACGGCGTAGCCCGCCGCGTTGCCGGTGGCGAACAGCGTGATCAGCCAGGCGAAGGCCTCGGTCACGGTGCCGGTCGGCGCCAGCTCGGCGATCAGTACGAAGGCGGCCGCCAGCAGCGGGGCGAGCCCGATCCCGGAGAGCAGCGCCAGCGCCGCCATCACGCCGGGGGAGGGGAGCAGCAGCAGCGGCAGGTAGGAGGCGGCCATGGCCAGGGCGAGCACCCAGGTGCGGGTCGCGGTGGAGCTGCGCCACTTCACGGCGCCGTAGCCGAGGGCGCCGAGCAGCCCGCCGAGGGCGGCCAGCGCCAGCAGGGTCCCGGCGCCGCCGGGGAGTGCGCCGGGGTGCTGCTCGGCGTAGGCGATGAAGAGCACGTTCTGCGCGCCGACCGCCCAGCCGGCGCCGGCCAGGCCGAGCAGGAGCAGGACCAGGCCGGGGGAGCGCAGCGGGCCGAGCAGGCCGGAGGAGGCGTGCCGGGCCGGGGCGCGCCAGGCGCGGGAGGGGGCGGAGGTGGCGACCACCAGGGCGCCGAGCAGGCCGAGCCCGGCGGCGGTCCACAGGGCGACGGTGGGGGAGGCCCCGGCGGCGATCCCGGCGACGGCCAACGGGCCCGCCACGTAGAGCAGTTGCTGGGTGGCGGAGTCGAAGGCGTAGGCGGTGTCGAGCTGGTCCTCCGTCACCACCTCGGGCCAGAGCGAGCGCAGGCAGGGCTCCAGCGGCGGCATCGCCAGCCCGGCCACCGCTGCTCCGAGCGGGGCGGCCCAGGCCGAGCCGGGGGCCAGGGCGAGCAGCGCGTAGCCGCCGCCGGCCACCACGGCGGAGGCCAGCAGCACCCGGGGCTGCCCGGTCCGGTCGACGATCCGGCCGAGCACCGGCCCGCCGATCGCGGCGGCGATCGCGTACGCGGCGGTGGCCAGCCCGATCCGGCTGTACGGGGTGCCGGCCTCGCGCAGGGCGAGGGCGATCACCAGGGCGGTCATCCCGGCGGGGAGGCGGCCGAGCAGGGTGCCGCCCAGGAGACGGGTGACGTGGGGGGCGCGGAGCAGGGCGAGGTAGCCCATCGGATTCGGTCTCCCGGGGCAGGCGTGGGCACGGGGGTGGCAAGGGGTGGTGAGCCCTCAAGTTATACGTATAACCACACTGCGGTCAATCGAGCCCCGGCCCCCGGCCGGGAACCGGGCCCGGTCGTTCGTCGTCTGACAACCCGACAGCTGATGACGCACCAGGCCGCCAGGGACACCGGCCGCGACCAGCCGCCGCGCGGAAGGGAAGCCGCGGCCGGGCGGCGGGACGGAACGGATGAAGAAGAGCGCGAGCCGGGATTCGATGGCCACCCCGCTGCGGCGGGCCTCGCTGTTCTGCCTGCTGCTGGTGCTGGCCCTGATGGCCCGCGCCACCTGGCTCGCGGTGGCCAAGGCCGACGAGTACGCGGGCAGTCCGGCCAATGCGCGGACGACGATCGACCGCTACTCCCAGCCGCTCGGCAACATCCTGGTCGGCGGGCAGCCCGTCACCGGCTCGACCGCCACCGACGGCACGCTGGCCCACAAGCGCAGCTACACGGACGGCCCGCTCTACGCCCCCGTCACCGGCTACACCTCCCAGGCCTACGGCAGCAACCAGCTGGAGAACCTCTACGCCGACCTGCTCGACGGCTCCGACCCCCGGCTGGCCGGCCCCGTCGACCGGCTCACCGACCAGCTGACCCGGACCCGCCCGGCCGGCGGCGACGTGGTGACCACCATCGACCCGGCGGTGCAGAAGGCCGCCTGGGACGCGCTCGGCGGCAAGCAGGGCGCGGCGGTGGCGATCGACCCGGCGACCGGCCGCATCCTGGCGCTGGTCTCCACCCCGTCCTACGACCCGTCAGGGATCACCGGGCGGGACGGGGCGGCCGGGCGGGAGTGGCAGCGGCTCAGTGCGGACCAGGGGAAGGCGATGGTCAACGGCGCGCTGCGCACCACGCTGGCCCCCGGCTCCACCTTCAAGCTGGTGGTGGCCGCGGCCGCGCTGGAGAACGGCCTCTACCGGGACGTGGACACCCCGACCGACAGCCCCAACCCGTACACCCTGCCGAACACCCGCACCGTGCTGACCAACGAGAACGCCTCCGCGCCCTGTCTGAACGCCACCCTGCGGACCGCGCTGCAGTACTCCTGCAACAACGTCTTCGCCAAGGCGGCGGCCGACCTCGGCGAGGGGAAACTCACCGACCAGGCAAAGAAGTTGGGCTTCAACCTGACCAAGCAGGACGTCCCGGTGCGGGCCGCCACCAGCGTCTACCCCTCGGGCATGGAGCCCTCGCAGGTGGCGCTCACCGGCATCGGGCAGTTCTCGGTGACGGCCACCCCGCTGCAGATGGCCATGGTCTCGGCGGCGATCGCCAACGACGGGGTGCTGATGAAGCCCTTCGAGGTGGACCGCCTCACCGACCACTCCGGCCGCACCGTCCAGCAGTTCGACCCCGAGCGGCAGTCGCAGGCGATGAGCGCGCGGACGGCGGAGCAGCTGCGCTCGGCGATGGCCACCGTGGTCGAGCAGGGCACCGGCAGGGCGGCCCGGGTCCCCGGCCTCACCGTCGGAGGCAAGACCGGCACCGCGCAGAACGGCGTGGACAACTCCGGCATCCCGTACGCCTGGTTCACCTCCTACGCGGAGGACGGCAAGGGCAAGAAGATCGCCACGGCGGCCGTGGTGCTCAACGGCTCCAAGGACCGGGACGAGATCACCGGCGGCGGGCTGGCGGGCCCGGTGACCAAGGCCATGACCCAGGCCTACCTGAGGTAGTGGACGAGCGGACCTGACCGTCCCTGGGTGGTTCGTGGTCACATTTGAAAGTAGTACTTTGAACATCTCAAAGGTTTGTTGCTACTGTACTGGCCATGACCACCCCAGGCGCCTTCCGGATGCGTGACGCGAGCACCCCGCTCGCGCCCTCCGCGTGCCTGCTCACCGCTGTGGACAACGGCTGTCGCTGCGTCAGCTGTATCCCGGCGGCACGTCGCGCCTGAGCTCCTACCCGCTCTCCGTACAGCCGTGTCGCCCGTCGCCCCAGGTCACTCTCCCCACCCCACTCCCCCCGGAGCCGCATTCCCATGTCCACAGCAGCCCCCGCGCCCTCCTTCCTGCAGAAGGTCCGCAAGACCCCGTTCTGGGTGCAGATCGTCGGCGGCCTGGTCCTCGGCCTCCTCCTGGGCTACGTCGCCCGGGTCCAGGACGTGTCCTGGCTGACCACCACCCTGGACACCATCGGCAAGACCTTCGTCCAGCTGCTCAAGCTGGCCGTCCCGCCGCTGGTCTTCACCGCGATCGTGGTCTCGGTCGCCAACCTGCGCAACGTCACCAACGCCGCCCGGCTGGCCGGCCGCACCCTGCTCTGGTTCCTGATCACCTCGCTGATCGCGGTCGGCGTCGGCCTCGGCCTCGGCCTGCTCACCGACCCGGGCAAGGGCGCCTCGCTCTCCACCGAGGGCCTCAAGGCCCCCAAGGACGCGGGCACCTGGGTCGACTTCCTGACCGGCATCGTCCCGACCAACATCGCCGACGCCTTCCTGGAGGTGAACGTCCTCCAGATCGTCTTCCTCGGCGTGGTGGTCGGCGCCGCCATCCTGAAGATCGGCGAGAAGGCCGAGCCGGTCCGCAAGCTCAGCGAGTCCGTCCTCGACCTCACCCAGACCGCCCTGTGGTGGGTCATCCGGCTCGCCCCGCTCGGCACCCTCGGCCTGATCGGCAAGTCCGTCGCCAAGTACGGCTGGGACCTGCTCGGCCCGTTCGCCACGCTGACCATCGACATCTACGTCGGCTGCGCGATCGTCCTGTTCGGCGTCTACTCGCTGCTGCTGCGCTTCGCCGGCGGCCTCAACCCGGTCAACTTCTTCCGCGGCGCCTGGCCCGCGATCCAGCTGGCCTTCGTCTCCCGCTCCTCCGTCGGCACCCTGCCGGTCACCCGCCGGGTCACCGAGCGGCTCGGCGTCCCGAGCGAGTACGCCTCCTTCGCCGTCCCCTTCGGCGCCACCACCAAGATGGACGGCTGCGCCTCGATCTACCCGTCGCTGGCCGCGATCTTCGTCGCCCAGGTCTACGGCATCGACCTCGGCATCGGCGACTACCTGCTGATCGCCTTCGTCTCGGTCATCGGCTCCGCGGCCACCGCCGGCCTCACCGGCGCGATCGTGATGCTGACCCTCACCCTCTCCACCCTGGGCCTCCCGCTGGAGGGCGTCGGCCTGCTGCTGGCCATCGACCCGATCCTCGACATGATCCGCACCGCCACCAACGTGGCCGGTCAGTCGGTCGTCCCGATCCTGGTCTCCGCCCGCGAGAAGACCCTCGACCTCACCGCCTACAACAACCCGACGGGCGACCTCCTCACCGAGGACGCCCCGCGCGAGAAGGTCGCCGTCGCGGCCTGACGCTCCCTCGCCTGACGGCCCGTCTCCCCACCGGGGAGGCGGGCCGTCGTGCTGTGGCCGCCGGCGGCCCGTCAGCAGGCGGTCAGCCGAAGCGCAGGTGGGAGTGCAGGACGCGGCGCATCAGGGCGGGGGTGACGCGGTCCGGCTCCAGGACGGCCTGGAAGGTGAGGCCGTCGAGGAGGGCGGAGAGGCGGTGCGCCTCCAACTCGACGTCCAGCGAGGCGGGGAGGGCGCCGGAGGCGATGCCGCCCGTCAGGACCTTGGCCAGCACGGTGCGCAGGGAGTCCTGGAGCTCGCGGGCGTAGGGCCGCAGGTGGGGGCGGGTGTGGCCGGCGGTGGTGAAGGCGAGCCAGAGCTCGGCCTCCTCGCGGCGGGTGGCGTCCAGCGGCAGGAACTCCGCGAGCAGGGCCTCGGCCCGTAGCCGGTGGTCCGTGCCCGCGTCGGCCAGCAGCCGGCGGACGGCGGCGGTGACCCGGGCGTCGATCCGGCCGACCAACTCCCGCATGGTGAACAGGATCAGCTCGTCGTGGTCGGCGAAGTAGTGCCGGACCGAGCCGATCGCCAGCCCGGCCTCCTCGGCGACGTTGCGCAGCGAGGCGGCGGCCAGGCCGTCCCGGGCGGCGACCCGGAGGACGGCCGCGGCGACGGCGGCGCGGCGCTCGTCCGGGTCCACGATCTTCGGCATGTTGTCGTTATAGCACGGGTGAGCTACATTCCTTCTTCGTGGCACGGTCGTGCTACGAAAACGGGGGTGTGACGTGAACGGTTGGCTGGTGGCTGCGCTGGTGCTCGCCGGGGTGGTGGTCGTGTCGGTGCGGCGGGTGCGCGGTGAAGTGCTGGACCTGCGGGGCCTGGTGGCGGTGCCCGCCGTCCTGACCGCCCTCGGTCTCGCCTCGCTGGTCCGGGCCGAGGGGCTCACGGCCGCCGACTACGCCCTGGCCGTCCCGGGCCTGCTGCTCGGCCTCGGCTCCGGCGCGCTGCGCGGCGCCACCGTCCGGCTCTCCGTCAGGAACGGGGTGCTGCACCAGCACTACACCGTCCGCACCTTCGCGGTGCTGCTGCTCTCCGCCGCCACGATGGCCGGCTACGGCGTGCTCGCCACCCGCCTCGGTCTGCACCACGAGGCCCGGCCGACCGAACTCGGCCTCGGGGTCAGCTTCCTGGGGGAGTCGGCGGTCCTGGTGCTGCGCGGGCTGGCCACCGGGACGCCGTTCGCCCGGTCCTGAGGCCGCGTCGGGAAAAGGCAGGGGGCCCGGCCGGGTCCGAAGACGCGGTGGGCCCCCTTGGTACTGCTCGTCATGCTCTTGCTTGACGGCCCGTCGGGCCGTTGCCGGACCCAAACAGGGGTCCAGAGCGATCAGATCATCGGGAGGATGAATCAGATAGCGGTGACGTTCTCCGCCTGCGGGCCCTTCGGGCCCTGGGTGACGTCGAACGAGACCGCCTGGTTCTCCTCCAGCGAGCGGAAACCGTTCGCGTTGATGGCGGAGTAGTGGACGAAGACGTCGGGGCCGCCGCCATCCTGGGCGATGAAGCCGAAGCCCTTCTCAGCGTTGAACCACTTGACGGTTCCCTGAGCCATGCCGTTCTCCTTGCGAGGGACGTTTCGGAGACCACACCGTGTGGCATCCGGTCCGCTGCGCTGATCGCCCCGCCTCCGGAGTGGGTCCGGAGTTTTTCGATAAAGCTGAAAAACTACAAAAAGCCCGCGGTTACATGCTCCGCAGGCTTCAAGTACTGCAAGGGGAATCAAACTGCAACTGAGTGGAACCGTAGCACGCAGAGGCGGCCCCGACCAGGGGTGACCAAAGCCACGTCAGGTGTGTGTCGCGTGTGTGTCGTGGGTGCCCGGTGACCGGTGCGGAGCCGGGCAGGCATACCCTGCGAACAGTGCTTCAAACGGGCAGCTCGGAAGGATCAACGTGACCGTCGCGGTAAGGCCCCGAGTGGGACATATCCAGTTCCTCAACTGTCTTCCCCTGTACTGGGGCCTGGCGAGAACCGGCAACCTGCTCGACCTCGACCTCAGCAAGGACACCCCCGAGAAGCTGAGCGACCAGTTGGTGAACGGAGCGCTCGACATCGGCCCGATCACCTGCGTGGAGTACCTGCGGCACGCCGACCAGCTGGTCGTCCTCCCCGACATCGCGGTCGGCAGCGACGGCCCGGTGATGTCCTGCGTGATCGTCAGCAGGCTTCCGCTGCACGAGCTGGACGGCAAGCGCGTCGCCCTCGGCTCCACCTCCCGGACCTCGGTGCGGCTGGCCCGGCTGCTGCTGGAGGAGCGCGAGGGCGTCCGGCCCGAGTACTTCTCCTGCCCGCCGGACCTGGAGCTGATGCTCGCCGACGCGGACGCCGCCGTGCTGATCGGCGACCCGGCGCTGCGGGCCTCGCTGGAGCAGGCGCCGCAGCAGGGCCTCGCGGTGCACGACCTCGGCGAGATGTGGAAGGAGTGGACCGGGCTGCCGTTCGTCTTCGCGGTCTGGGCCGCGCGGCGGGAGTACGCGGAGAGCCACCCCGAGGTGGTGGCCGCCGTGCACCGGGCCTTCCTGGAGTCGCGGGACCTCTCGCTGACGGAGGCTCCGCTGGTCGCCGAACAGGCGGCGCGGTGGGAGGAGTTCGACGCCCCGCTGCTGGAGCGCTACTTCACCGAGGCCCTCGACTTCTCCCTGGGCGAGCGCCAACTGGCCGGCATCGCCGAGTTCGCCCGCCGGGTCGGCCACGACTCCGGCTTCGCCCCGGACGTCCAGCTGACGCTCCTCCAGACCGTCTGACGGCCGGCGCTCGGCAGGGCAGCGACCCGGGGGCGCGGGGAACTGCGCGAGTCGGAAGGCGGTCCACCTGCGACTGAGGGCACGTCAGCCGGTTGCAGGTGCTGCCGTTCCCCCGCGCGCAGTTCCCCGCGCCCCCGGCATGACCACCAACCCGCGCCCCCGGCACCACGTCCTCCCGGGCCCGGCCGTCCGCAGGTGCTGGCGTAGGCTGGGCCGGTCCGACGTCGGAGATTAAGAAGGGCCAGCGAAGGTGTCCGAGACCAACCTTTCCGCCACTGACCTGCAGGCCGTCCTCGACCGTGCGGCCGCCGGTGGCCGGATCACCCCGGAAGAGGCGCTGGACCTCTACCGGTCGGCCCCGCTGCACGCGCTCGGCTCCGCCGCCGACACCGTCCGCCGCCGCCGTTACGCGGGTACCGAGCACATCGCGACGTACATCATCGAGCGGAACATCAACTACACCAACGTCTGCGTGACGGCCTGCAAGTTCTGCGCCTTCTACGTGGCGCCGAAGAGCGACAAGGGCTGGTCCCGCGACCTCGACGAGATCCTGCGCCGCTGCGCCGAGACCGTCGAACTGGGCGGCACCCAGGTGATGTTCCAGGGCGGCCACCACCCGGACTACGGGGTGGAGTACTACGAGACCGCGTTCGCCGCGATCAAGAAGGACTTCCCGCAGCTGGTGATCCACTCCCTCGGCGCCTCCGAGGTCGAGCACATGGCGCGGATCTCGAAGGTCTCGATCGAGGAGGCCATCACCCGGATCCACAAGGCGGGTCTGGACTCCTTCGCGGGGGCCGGCGCCGAGCTCCTGCCGGAGCGTCCGCGCAAGGCGATCGCCCCGCTGAAGGAGTCGGGCGAGCGTTGGCTGGAGATCATGGAGGCCGCCCACAACCTGGGCGTGGAGTCCACCTCCACCATGCTGATGGGCACCGGCGAGACCAACGCGGAGCGGATCGAGCACCTGCGGATGATCCGCGAGGTGCAGGACCGCACCGGCGGGTTCCGGGCGTTCATCCCGTACACCTACCAGCCGCAGAACAACCACCTCAAGGGCCGGACCCAGGCCACCGTGTTCGAGTACCTGCGGATGATCTCGATCGCCCGCCTGTTCCTCGACAACGTGGCGCACATCCAGGGCTCCTGGCTCACCACCGGCAAGGAGGCCGGCCAGCTGTCGCTGCACTACGGGGCGGACGACCTCGGTTCGGTGATGCTGGAGGAGAACGTGGTCTCGGCCGCCGGGGCGAAGCACCGGTCCAACCTGACCGAGCTGATCCACCTGATCCGCACCGCCGACCGCACTCCGGCCCAGCGCTCCACCACCTACCAGCACCTGCGGGTGCTGGACGACCCGGCCAACGACCCGGTCGACCCGCGGGTGGCCTCGCACATCGCCTCCACGGCGATCGAGGGCGGCACCGCGCACCCCGAGCTGAAGATCCTCTCCACCACCTGAGCCGGGGTCACCACCTGATGCGCACGCTGCACCGTGCGGCCCTCCTGCTGGCCGACCCGGCCGACCCCACCGCCCCGCCGGTCCCCGACGGGGCGGTGCTGGTCGACGGCGGCACGGTGCTGGCGCTCGGCCCGTACGGCTCCCTCGCCCCCCTCGCCCGCGAAGGCGCCCGGGAGCGGCTGTGGGGCGGGCTGCTGACGCCCGGTCTGCTCAACCCGTACGCCGGGTGGCTGCTGGGGACCGCGTACCACCCGGACCCGCGCGAGGGGCTGGGGAGCGAGCCGCTGGAGCTGCCGGAGGTGGCGCCGGAGCGGCGCGGGCCGAGCGCCCGGCTGGGGCTGCAGCGGCTGCTGGGGCACGGGGTGACGGCGGTGGCCGGGCCGTTCGCGCTGCCCGCCGTGCGGACGGCGGTGGCCCGCTCCGGGCTGCACGCGGTGCCGGGGGACGGGGCCAGGGGCGGTCTCGACCCCCTGACGGACCGTCCGCTCGCCCGGGCCGTGCACCGGCCGCTGGTGGTCGGCGGGCCGGCCGACTTCGCGGTCTTCGACGTGCCGTCCGTCGCCGAGCTGGAGCGCGGCGGGGCGGCCTGCCTGGCCACCGTCCTGGGCGGGCGGCTGCTCTACCGCCGCCGCTGAGCGACGTCCAGCGGTCTGCCACGGGGCCGGCGGAACTCCGTCAGGTGGGGCGTCGTTCGACGGGCCGTCAACTGGACATAACCGCACCAACCCTCGCTTCGTCCACGTGAACTGATGGTCCCTCGTCGTGACCGGAGGGACCGTCAGCGGTTACCATCCTGAGCACCGGGTCGTCCCCAACCCGGTCCGGCAAGCCCCGACAGGAACCATGCGACCCCCGACCGCAACCCACCCGCGCAGCTCGCGCCTCGGTCGAGGCTGGTACCTCGCCGCCGTGCTCAGCGCGGTGCTCGCGACCGGCATGTGCCTGCTCGGCTGGCGCCAGGCCGACCAGGCGGACCGGATCAACGCGGACCCGGTGAAGGTGCAGGGCACCGTCACCCAGCTCGCCGCCGGCACCGGCACCTACAGCTCCGTCAACTACCAGGCCGCGGGCCGCACCCTGACCGCCACCGACCTCGGGCTCCCCGAGGACGCCCGGGTCGGCGACCGGATCTGCCTGGAGTACGCGGGCGAGGACCCGGGCGCGGTCCGCGCCTGCGGCAAGCGCTACCCGCAGCCCGCCGGGGTCGGACTGGCCCGGATCAGCGTCCCGGTCGCGCTGCTGCTGCTCGCCTTCAGCTGCCACCGGATCTGGCTGCACCGCCGGGGAGCCGCCCGGTCGCGGCGCAGCCGGCCGCGCACCACGGTCGCCTTCGCCTCCGAGTCCTTCGGGACCGGGATGCCCGCGATCAGCCACGGCAAGCGCTCCCGGCGGCGCCGCAAGTCCGGCCGCCGCGCGCTGCGCTGACCCGCTGTCGGACGCTTCGCGGTCGTCCGTCGGCCGTCCGGCAGCGCCCCTCGGGGCAGCCTTCACCGCCCCGCCGCCGGACCTCCTCCCAGGTCCGCGCGCCGGTGGTGAACAATGGGGTCGTGACCCGAGCCTCCCTGGACAAGCAGCCGCACGAAGTCGCCGCGATGTTCGACGACGTCGCCGCGAAGTACGACCGTACGAACGACGTGCTCTCCCTCGGCCAGGCGCGGGCCTGGCGCCGCGCGGTGGCCGAGGCGGTGGGTGCCGGGCCCGGGCAGCGGGTGCTCGACCTGGGGGCCGGCACGGGGACGTCCTCGCTGCCTTTCGCCGAGGCCGGGGCCGAGGTCGTGCCCTGCGACTTCTCGATCGGGATGCTGGGCGAGGGCAAGAAGCGCCACCCCGAGCTGGCGCTGACCGCGGGCGACGCCACCAAGCTGCCGTTCGCCGACGACAGCTTCGACGCCACCACCATCTCCTTCGCCCTGCGCAACGTGCAGGACACCGACGCCGCGCTGCGCGAGCTGCACCGGGTCACCAAGCCCGGCGGCAAGGTGGTGATCTGCGAGTTCTCCACCCCCACCTGGACGCCGTTCCGGACCGTCTACACCGAGTACCTGATGCGCGCCCTGCCCCCGGTGGCGACCGCCGTCAGCTCCAACCCGGACGCCTACGTCTACCTCGCCGAGTCCATCCGCTCCTGGCCGGACCAGCCCGCCCTGGCCACCCGCCTGCAGCAGGCCGGCTGGCAGCGCGTCGCCTGGCGCAACCTCACCGGCGGCATCGTCGCGCTGCACCGGGGCTTCAAGGCGTAAGGCCTGACTAGACTCGACCGAGCCCGCAGTCTTGACGTAGTGGAGTGTGCCCAGCCGTGTCCGACACCGCAGTTGACCTGAGCAGCGAGTCCAGCGAGACGGTGGAGAGCACCGCCGACGTGATCGTGGTCGGGGCCGGCCCGGCCGGGGCCACCACCGCTTACTACCTGGCCCAGGCGGGGCTGGACGTCCTGCTGCTGGAGAAGACCGAGTTCCCGCGCGAGAAGGTCTGCGGCGACGGTCTGACCCCGCGCGCCACCAAGCAGTTGGTGGACATGGGCATCGACGTCTCCACCTCCAACGGCTGGCTGCACAACAAGGGCCTGCGGATCATCGGCGGCGGCGTCCGGCTGGAGCTGGACTGGCCGGAGCTCTCCGCGTACCCGGACTACGGCCTGGTCCGCAAGCGCGCCGACTTCGACGAGCTGCTGGCCCGTCAGGCCCAGAAGGCCGGCGCCCGGCTGTACGAGAAGTGCAACGTGACCGGCCCGGTGCTGGACGACCGCAGCGGCCGGATCGTGGGCGTCACCGCCAAGTTGGGCGACGAGAAGCGCCCGGTGGTCTTCCGCGCCCCGCTGGTGGTCGCGGCCGACGGCAACTCCACCCGGCTCTCGCTGGCGATGGGCCTGCACCGCCGCGAGGACCGCCCGATGGGCGTCGCCTACCGCACCTACTTCACCTCGCCCCGGCACGACGACGACTACCTCGAGTCCTGGCTGGAGCTCTGGGACACCCGGGGCGGCGAGAAGAAGCTGCTGCCCGGCTACGGCTGGGTCTTCGGCATGGGCGACGGCACCTCCAACGTCGGCCTCGGCATCCTCAACTCCTCGCCCGCGTTCGGGGAGTTGGACTGGCGCGAGGTGCTCAAGGCCTGGTGCGCCTCGATGCCCGCCGAGTGGGGCTACACCCCCGAGAACATGACCGACCCGATCCGCGGCGCCGCCCTCCCGATGGCCTTCAACCGCCAGCCGCACTACACCCGGGGCCTGCTGCTGGTCGGCGACGCGGGCGGCATGGTCAACCCCTTCAACGGCGAGGGCATCGCCTACGCCATGGAGTCCGGCCAGATCGCGGCCGGCGTCATCGTCCAGGCCCACGCCCGGATCACCCCCGAGGGCCGCGAGCGCGCCCTCCAGGCCTACCCGCGCATCCTCAAGGACGTCTACGGCGGCTACTACACCCTCGGCCGCGGCTTCGTGAAGCTCATCGGCAACCCCAAGGTGATGCAGCTCGCCACCCAGCGCGGCCTCACCCACCCGGTCCTGATGAAGTTCGTCCTCAAGATGCTCGCCAACCTCACCGACCCCCAGGGCGGCGACGCCATGGACCGCATCATCAACGGCCTCGCCAAGGTCGCCCCCAACGCCTGACTCTCGCCGGGCCCGTACCGATCAGGGATGCAGGGCGGTGCGGGCCGTGGTGGCGAAGGCCGACACCGCGTCCCAGAACTCGATGACGGCGCGGTCGAGTTGGCCGGCGCGCTCGGTGTCGTGGACGGCCGCCTCCAGGAGGTGGAAGGCCCGGCCGGAGGCCCGCTGCGCCCGCTGCGCCGCGGCCGTCGTCCTGGCCTGCTCCAGGGCAGCCCTCGCGGTGCCCCGGATTCTGCTGGGGGCGTCGGCGGACGGCAATGCTCCCGTCCGGCGGGCGGGGGCCGTGCCGGACGGGAGCGGGCGGGGGTCAGCGCTTGGTGATCTTGACGTTCTTGAAGGTGGGGACGAGGTTGGGGTAGCCGTCGCCGGGGTTGTTCTGGGAGTCGGAGCCGGCGGCGGCGATCTTCTGGAGGACGTCGAGGCCGGCGGTGACCCGGCCGAAGGGGGTGTAGGCGGGGGAGAGCTTGGTGTCCTTCCAGGTGAAGAAGAACTGGCTGCCGTTGGTGTTCGGGCCGGCGTTGGCCATCGCGACGGTGCCGGCGGGGTAGGTGGCGCCGGTGAGGTTCTCGTCGGGGAAGGAGTAGCCGGGGCCGCCGCTGCCGGTGCCGGTGGGGTCGCCGCACTGGAGGACGAAGATCCGCTCGGTGGTGAGCCGGTGGCAGTGGCTCCTGTCGAAGTAGTCCCGTTCGGCGAGGAAGCGGAACGAGAAGGTGGTGCACGGCGCCTTGTCGGTCAAGGCCTGGAAGGTGATGGTGCCCTGAGTGGTCCTCAGGGTGGCGCTGTAGGGCTGGGCCGCCTTCTTGGCGTCGAAGACCGGGATGCCCTTGAAGTTGTCGGCGGGCACGGCCGGTGTGTAGGTGCAGCTGGCGGTGGCCACGGGGGCGGCGTCCGCGACGCCGACCGAGGTGGTGAGGGCGAGCGGCAGGGTGGTGGCGGCGGTGAGCAGGGCCCAGTGTTTGCGCAGCACTTGAGGTGCCTCCGGGGAGCGGCGGGGAGTTGGCATGGCGCAATCATCAATGCCCGGACGCCCGTTCGGTATGCACGTCGTCAGGTTGCTTCGTGAAGCTGCCGGTTGACCGGTGGGTGGAATGGTGTTGATCGCCTGCGCGGGCGTGCGGGACGATGCCCGCGACCAGACCGTTCGGCGTCGCACGGCTCCCGCTCCCGCTCCTCGGAGGAGACCGCATGCGTGCTCCGTCCCTCGCCCCGTTCGGCCCGTTCGTCCGTGACCTGCCCGTGCTCGGGGTGGCGGTGGCCTGGGGGTCCAGCTTCCTGGCGGTCAAGAACGTGGCCACCGACCAGAGCGTGGTGGCCATGCTGGTGCTGCGCTTCGGGGTGGCGCTGCCGCTGCTGGCGCTGTTCACCTGGCGCGGGCTGCGCCGCTTCGGGCCGAGGCAGTGGCTGGGCGGGGCCTCGCTGGGGCTGGTGCTCGGGGCGGTCTTCCTGCTGGAGACCTACGGGGCGGTGCACACCTCGGCGACCAACGCCGGACTGGTCATCAGCCTCACCATGGTCTTCACCCCGCTCGCGGAGAGCGCGCTGGCCCGGACCACGCTGCCCCGGCCGTTCGTCGCGGCGGCCGGACTCTCGGTGCTCGGGGTGGCGCTGCTGACCGGGGGCGGCGGCCTCCGGATGCCGGGGCTCGGTGACCTGCTGGTGCTGGGGGCAGCGCTGGTGCGGACGGCGCACGTGCTCACCATGGCCCGGCTGAAGTCCATCCGGGAGGCCGACTCGGGGGCCCTGACCTGGGTCCAACTGGCCACCGCCACCCTGGTGTTCGCGGTGATCGCGCCGTTCACCGGCACCTCCCCGCTGACCCTGGCGGCCTCCTACGGCGCCGCCGACTGGGCCGTGCTGCTGCACCTCTCGCTGGTCTGCACGATCTTCGCCTTCGTGGTCCAGATGTGGGCGGTCCGGACCACCTCGCCCTCCCGGGTCTCGCTGCTGCTCGGCACCGAGCCGCTCTGGGCCGCCGTCTTCGGCATCACCCTCGCCGGTGACCACCTCGGCACGCTCGGCCTGCTCGGCGCCCTCTGCGTCCTGGCCGGCACCGAGTGGGGCCGCCGCACCGCCGCCCCGGCGGCGGTGTCGGAAGGCAAGGCGCCGCCGGTCGTGCAGCCCGAGCCCGTCTGACCGTCAGGCCCGGATGTCCCGAGCTCGGAGGTCGGTGAGTACGGAGGCCACGGTGCTGAAGTCGTTGTCCAGGTGAAGCACGGTCAGGTCGTGGTGGACGGCGGTCGCGCAGACCAACAGGTCGATCGCACCGGCCGATCGGTGCTGCCCCTGCTGGGTGAGCCTGTACTGCGCGCTGTCGACCCACCGCCAGGCGCCCTTCGGGACGGCGACGGGCCGAAGGACGGTGTCCAGGTCCGCCGCCAGCTCGTCCCGGTGGGCCGGGCCGGTCGCGGAGTAGAGGAACTCGGCCCGGCTCGGCTCACAGAGGTGCAGGGCGCCCTCGGCGATGTGCCCCTCCCAGGCGGCGAACGTCTCCGGTCTGCGGAAGAGCTGCCACAGGGCGGAGGTGTCGACCAGGTAGCCGATCACCCGGCGGCCTCGCGGCGGGCCCGCTTTCCGGCCGCGTGGGCGGTCGCCGCCTCGTCGAACTCGCCGCGGGCACCGCGGGCTGCGAGCCGCTCGGCAGCCTCCAACCGCCGTATCCGCTGGGTGTACTCACGGAGGGCGGTGTTCACCGTGTCCTTCTTGGTGGTGGTGCCCATGAGTTGCATCGCGGCGGCCAGTGCCTCGTCGTCGATGTCGATCTGCGTCACGCTCATCAGAGCCTCCGATGGTGGTGATGTTGGCAGCATCTCCACATTACCAACATCACCGCCGCGAGCGGCGCCAGAAGTCGGCGGTGACGACGGCGAGGAGCGGGCCCCAGAGGAGGAGCGGGGTGTAGGCGGCGGTCATCAGGAAGCCGGCCAGGCCGTGCGGGGCTTCGGGGTTGCCCATGGCGGCGGGGTCGTACCAGGTGGTGGCGCCGTAGAGGGTGATCAGGGTGACGGCGAGGGCCCCGAGGGCGGCCGGGACGGCGGCGGTGGCCGGGGCGATGCGGCGGCCGCCGATGAACGGGAGCCAGTGGGGGGCGCGTTGGCCCCAGGGGCGGACCAGGCCGAGGGTGAGGAAGGCGAGTGCCTCGGCGAGGGCGGAGAGGGCGAGCACGTAGACGGTGCCCCAGCCCGGCATGTGGGCGGTCATCTGGGCCTCCAGGGTGCCGGAGAAGCCGACCGGGATGCCGACGCCGAGGGCGATCCGCCAGAGGCCGGAGGGGAGGGCGGTCAGGGCGGCGAGCCGGGCGGCGCGGACGGCCCACGGAGCGGGCGGACGGACGACGGCGAGGGTGGGGGCGGGGGTGCCGGCGAGAAGGGTGGTGGGCATCGGGCTGCCTTTCGTGGTGGGTCGCTCGGGAACGGCTCAAGCCTCCCGGGGCTGGGGGAGCGGCGGCAGATGCCGAACGGGAGGTTCGGACGGGCCGTCATGTGCCGTTCGGCACGGGTGGTCACCGGCAGCGGGCCCGTAGGGTGATCGGATGATCGTGAGGTGGGGGAGCGCGGGGGCGCCGGCGTCACTGGCGGTGACGGCCGTCGGGTGGTGGCTGGGCGGGCTCGGGGAGGCGGGCCGGGCCGTCGGGGTGCTGGTGGTGGTCGAACTGCTGGGCCTGCTCGGCCTGGTGGCGGCCGCGGTGCGAGGCAGGGCCTGGCCGACGGCGGTGGCGGCAGCCCTGGCGGCGGTGCTCTGGCCGCTCCGGTACACCGTGCCGGAACGGCTGCCGGAGCTGGCCGGTCTGCTCGGATTCGGGCTGCTGGCAGGTCTGTTGGCAGGGGCGGTCGGGCTGTACCTGGGGGCACTGGACGAGCGGCGGCGGCGCGAGGTGGAGGCGGCCCGGCACGCCCAGCGGGTCGAACTCGCGCACGATCTGCACGACTTCGTGGCCCATGACGTGAGCGGGATGGTGGCGCTGGCGCAGGCGGGCGGCCTCGTGACGGAGGGTCAGCAGGAGCTGTTCCGGCGGATCGAGGAGGCCGGGCAGCAGGCGCTGGCCGCGCTGGACCGTACGGTGCATCTGCTCCGCACCGAGGAGGCAGCGCGGCGGGAGCCGCAGCCCGGCCTGGCCGAACTCACCGGCGTGGTCGAGCGGTTCGCCGCCTCCGGCCCGGCGGACGTCCGGCTGGAGCTGCCGGACGGAGCCGTCGGCCGGGAGGCCGGGGCGACCGTGCACCGGATCGTGGTGGAGGCGCTGACCAACGTCCGGCGGCACGCGCCGGACGCCACCCTGGTGGAGGTGGCGGTCCGGCCGGGGCCGGGGGGCGGCCTGGAGGTGCTGGTCACCGACGACGGCGGGGCCGCCCCGGCCCGGACCCGCCGCCGCGGCGGCCACGGGCTGCGCGGGCTGGCCGCCCGGGTGGAGGCGGTGGACGGGACGCTGGAGGCGTCCCGGACCGGAGCGGGATGGCGGGTCAGGGCGTACCTGCCGCCGATCGAGGGGGAGTTGTGACGATCACCGTCCTGTTGGCGGACGACCACGCCGACATCCGCACGGCGTACCGGATCATCCTGGACGCGCAGCCCGACCTGACCGTGGTGGCCGAGGCGGCCGACGGGGAGCGGGCGCTGGAACTGGCCCGGCGGCTGCGGCCGGACGTGGTGCTGGCGGACATCCGGATGCCCGGGCTGGACGGGCTGGAGCTGACCAGGCGGCTGGCCGGGCCGGGGGTGCCGGACCCGCTGCGGGTGGTCGTGGTGACCACCTTCGACCTGGACGAGTACGTGCACGCCGCGCTGCGGAGCGGCGCGGCCGGCTTCCTGCTCAAGCGCTCCGGCCCGGCGCTGCTGGTGGAGGCGGTCCGGTCGGCGGTGGCGGGGGACGCGTTGATCAGCCCGGAGGTGACGGTCCGTCTGCTGCGGATGATCGCTCCGCCGGAGCCGGCCGGACCGCCTCCGCCTCCATCTCCGGCAGCGGCACAGGCGGCGGTGGAGCACCTCACGCCCCGGGAGGCCGAGATCGCCGCCCTGGTGGCGGACGGGGCGACCAACGCGGCGGTGGCCGCCCGGCTGTTCATCTCGCCGGGCACGGTGAAGAACCACCTCGCCAACATCCAGCGCAAGCTCGGCGTCCGGAACCGGGTCGGCGTCGCCGCCCACGTCTGGGGCGAACGCCGGTAGCGGAACCGGGCGTTCGTGCGCTTGTGAACGAAGGGTCAAGCGGCCGTTCCGAAGGGGCCACCCTCCCGGGTGGTCCCTTTATCACGTCAACCGCGCGGTCAGAAATTTGCATGATCACCAGCTGAGTTGATATGCGCATGGCTCGCTGACCAGTCACTTCACAGGCGATTGCGACGGTTTGTGACCACTTGCCTGCACTGGGTTGATTGATCACGCCTTCCGCCCCTCCGTGATCCTTTGCGAGGTGGCGTAGATCACAAAGATCGTTCAGAACCGCGTGTCGCACGTCACAAGCCGACGGGCATAGGATGCGCTCGTTCCAAGCCTTGTGAACTGCCTCACATAGGTGGATCTCACGGGCTGGAAGCGGGTCGCGCGGAGCGTGATCCGGCAGTTCCGATCTGCAGTCACGGAAGACTGGACGGAGGGAGCGGGGGCTATGAATGCCTACGCGCCGATCCTCGTACTCGGTGCCATCGCGGCGGCGTTCGCGGTCGGCTCCGTCGTGATGGCCTCACTGACCGGCCCGAAGCGTTACAACCGGGCCAAGTTGGAGGCGTACGAGTGCGGCATCGAACCGACCCCGCAGCCGGTGGGCGGCGGTCGGTTCCCGATCAAGTACTACCTCACGGCGATGCTGTTCATCGTCTTCGACATCGAGATCGTCTTCCTCTATCCCTGGGCGGTCAGCTTCGACGCCCTGGGGATCTTCGGGTTGGTCGAGATGCTCCTGTTCATCGCCACCGTCTTCGTCGCCTACGCCTACGTCTGGCGTCGCGGCGGTCTCGAGTGGGACTGAACGCCCCGGTCGGGCGGCTCCCCGTGACGGTGCGGGCCGCTTGTGAACACGGGGGCAAGCCACCGGACTTGAGGGACTGAGAGGGAACTGATGGGTATCGAGGAGAAGCTGCCGAGCGGCTTTCTGCTCACCAGCGTGGAGGCCGCGGCGGGGTGGGTGCGCAAGGCGTCGCTCTTCCCGGCGACCTTCGGGCTGGCCTGCTGCGCGATCGAGATGATGACCACCGGCGCCGGCCGCTACGACCTGGCCCGGTTCGGCATGGAGGTCTTCCGCGGCTCGCCCCGGCAGGCCGACCTCATGATCGTGGCCGGTCGGGTGAGCCAGAAGATGGCGCCGGTGTTGCGCCAGGTGTACGACCAGATGGCCAATCCGAAGTGGGTCATCTCGATGGGCGTCTGCGCCTCCTCCGGCGGGATGTTCAACAACTACGCGATCGTCCAGGGCGTGGACCACATCGTCCCGGTGGACATCTACCTGCCGGGCTGTCCGCCCCGCCCGGAGATGCTGATGGACGCGATCATCAAGCTGCACGAGAAGATCCAGCACGAGCCGCTGGGCGTGAACCGGCTCCGGGCCGAGGAGTTGGCGGAGGAGCTGGCCCTGGAGGCCACCCCGACCAGCGAGATGCGGGGGCTGCTGCGATGAGCGAGCAGACGAGCGGCGAGAGCCCGGTCCCCGCCACCCGCAAGGAGATCCCCGTCGAGGTGATCGGCAAGCGGCAGGGCATGTTCGGTGCCAAGGGCACCGGCGACACCTCCGGCTTCGGCGGCCTGGCCGCCCCGATCGTGATGCCGCCGGCCAGCAGCCGCCCCTACGGGCACGGCTTCGACGAGGTCGCCGACGAGTTCGAGGGTGCGCTGGAGGAGCAGGGGCTCGACCCGGCCGAGGTGATCGAGAAGACCGTGGTGGACCGCGGCGAGCTCACCTTCCACATCGCCCGCGAGCACCTGCTGAAGGCCGTCCGCACGCTGCGCGACGACCCGGCGCTGCGCTACGAGCTCTGCCTCGGCGTCAACGGCGTGCACTACCCGGGCGACACCGGACGGGAGTTGCACGCGGTCTACCCGCTGCGCTCGATCACCCACGGCCGGCTGCTCCGGATCGAGGTCACCGCGCCGGACGCCGACCCGGTGATCCCCTCGGTGGTCAGCGTCTACCCGACCAACGACTGGCACGAGCGCGAGGCCTGGGACTTCTTCGGCCTGGTCTTCGACGGCCACCCGGCACTGACCCGGATCATGATGCCGGACGACTGGACCGGGCACCCGCAGCGCAAGGACTACCCGCTCGGCGGCATCCCCGTCGAGTACAAGGGCGCCCAGATCCCGGCGCCCGACCAGCGGAGGTCGTACAGCTGATGACCACTCACTACGAGGAAGCACGGGAGACCACCGAGGGACGGGTCTTCACCGTCACCGGTGGCGACTGGGGCGAGGTGGTCGAGGCCGTCGGCCGGGCCGACGACGAGCGCATCATCGTCAACATGGGCCCCCAGCACCCGTCCACCCACGGGGTGTTGCGCCTGATCCTGGAGATCGACGGCGAGACGGTGACCGAGGCCCGGTGCGGGATCGGCTACCTGCACACCGGCATCGAGAAGAACATGGAGTTCCGGAACTGGGTCCAGGGCACCACCTTCGTGACCCGGATGGACTACCTGACCCCGATGTTCAACGAGACCGCGTACTGCCTCGCGGTCGAGAAGCTGCTCGGCATCACCGAGCAGATCCCGGACCGCGCCAGCGTGATCCGGGTGCTGATGATGGAGCTCAACCGGATCTCCTCCCACCTGGTCTGCCTGGCCACCGGCGGTATGGAGATCGGCTCCACCACACTGATGATCTACGGCTTCCGGGACCGCGAACTCATCCTGGACGTCTTCGAGTTGGTCACCGGCCTGCGGATGAACCACGCGTACGTCCGCCCGGGCGGCCTCGCCCAGGACCTGCCGCCCGGCGCGGTGGACCAGATCCGCGAGGCGGTGAAGACGCTCCGCTCGCGGATGCACGAGTACGACAAGCTGGCCACCGGGAACCCGGTCTTCAAGGCCCGTCTGGTCGACGTCGGCTTCCTGGACCTGCCCGGCTGCCTGGCGCTCGGCGCCACCGGCCCGATCCTGCGGGCCACCGGACTGCCGCACGACCTGCGCAAGACCGACCCGTACTGCGGGTACGAGGACTACGACTTCGAGGTCGCCACCGCGGACACCGCGGACTCCTACGGCCGGTTCCTGATCCGGCTGGAGGAGATGCACCAGTCGCTGCGGATCGTCGAGCAGTGCCTGGACCGGCTCAAGCCCGGCCCGGTGATGGTGGCCGACAAGAAGATCGCCTGGCCCGCCCAACTGGCCGTCGGCCCCGACGGGATGGGCAACTCGCTGGACCACATCCGGAAGATCATGGGCACCTCGATGGAGGCCCTGATCCACCACTTCAAGCTGGTCACCGAGGGCTTCCGGGTGCCGGTCGGCCAGGCCTACGCGGCCGTCGAGTCCCCGAAGGGCGAGCTCGGCGTGCACGTGGTGAGCGACGGCGGGACCCGCCCGTACCGGGTGCACTTCCGGGACCCGTCCTTCACCAACCTGCAGACGATGGCGGCGATGTGCGAGGGCGGCCAGGTCGCCGACGTGATCGTCGCGGTGGCCGGGATCGACCCGGTGATGGGAGGAGTGGACCGGTGAGCAGCGACGTCCAACTGGGGATGCCGGCCCTCCCCGCCAAGCCGTACCCGGCCGAGGTCGAGGCCCGACTGGCCGAGGACGCCAAGGAGTTGATCGGCCGCTACCCGGTGGCCCGGTCCGCCCTGCTTCCGCTGCTGCACCTGGTGCAGGCGGAGGAGGGCTGCGTGACGCCGACCGGTATCCGGTTCTGCGCCGAGCAGTTGGACCTGACCACGGCCGAGGTGACCGCGGTGGCCACCTTCTACACCATGTACCGGCGCCGCCCGGCCGGCGAGTACCACGTCGGCGTCTGCACCAACACGCTCTGCGCGGTGCTCGGCGGCGACGAGATCTTCGACGAGCTCAAGCAGCACCTGGGCGTGGAGAACAACCAGACCACCCCGGACGGCAAGGTCTCGATCGAGCGGATCGAATGCAACGCGGCCTGCGACTACGCCCCCGTGGTGATGGTCAACTGGGAGTTCTTCGACAACCAGACCCCGCAGAGCGCACGGGAGTTGGTCGACCAGCTGAAGGACGGCCAGGAGGTGCGGCCGACCCGCGGCGCCCGGCTCTGCTCCTTCAAGGAGACCTCCCGCATCCTGGCCGGCTTCCCGGACGAGCGCCCCGGCGCGGTGGACGCCTCCGGCGCGGGCGGCGCGCCCTCGCTGGCCGGCCTGCGGCTCGCCAAGGGCGAGGCGCTGCCCGGCACCCCCGGCACCAAGGTCGTGGCTCCGAGGCACGAAGGGACCGAAGCGTGATGACCTCCGCAGAGCCGGCCGAGAAGCTGCTCTCGCCCGTGCTGTCCGCCTCCTGGGGCGACCACCGCCCCTGGAGCCTCGACACCTACCGCCGCCACGAGGGCTACGTCGGCCTGCGCAACGCCCTGGCGATGGCGCCCGACGAGGTGATCGCCCAGGTCAAGGACTCCGGCCTGCGCGGCCGCGGCGGGGCCGGCTTCCCGACCGGCATGAAGTGGCAGTTCATCCCGCAGAACGACGGCAAGCCGCACTACCTGGTGGTGAACGCCGACGAGTCCGAGCCGGGCACCTGCAAGGACATCCCGCTGCTGTTCGCCAACCCGCACTCGCTGATCGAGGGCATGGTCATCGCGTCCTACGCGATCCGCTGCGAGCACGCCTTCATCTACCTGCGCGGCGAGGTCGTCCCGGTGCTGCGCCGGCTGCACGCGGCGGTCGCCGAGGCGTACGAGGCCGGGTACCTCGGCAAGAACATCCTCGGCTCCGGGATCGACCTGGACATCACCGTGCACGCGGGCGCCGGGGCGTACATCTGCGGCGAGGAGACGGCGCTGCTGGACTCGCTGGAGGGCCGCCGCGGCCAGCCCCGGCTGCGCCCGCCGTTCCCGGCGATCGCCGGCCTGTACGCCTGCCCGACGGTGGTGAACAACGTCGAGTCGATCGCCTCGGTGCCGCCGATCCTGGCCAGGGGCAACGAGTGGTTCAAGTCGCTGGGCACCGAGAAGTCCCCCGGCTTCACCCTCTACTCGCTCTCCGGGCACGTCACCAACCCCGGCCAGTACGAGGCCCCGCTCGGCATCACGCTCCGTCAGCTGCTCGACATCAGCGGCGGCATCCGGGCCGGGCACCGCCTGAAGTTCTGGACCCCGGGCGGCAGTTCGACCCCGATGTTCACCGACGAGCACCTGGACGTGCCGCTGGACTACGAGGGCGTCGGCGCGGCCGGCTCGATGCTCGGCACCAAGGCGCTGCAGGTCTTCGACGAGACCACCTGCGTGGTGCGGGCGGTCACCCGGTGGACCGAGTTCTACGCCCACGAGTCCTGCGGCAAGTGCACCCCGTGCCGCGAGGGCACCTACTGGCTGGTGCAGCTGCTCAAGCGGATCGAGGCCGGCGAGGGCACCGACGGCGACCTGGAGAAGCTGCTGGACATCGCCGACAACATCAACGGCAAGTCCTTCTGCGCGCTCGGCGACGGCGCGGCCAGCCCGATCGTCTCCTCGCTCCAGTACTTCCGCGAGGAGTACGAGCGGCACCTGACCGAGCGGCGCTGCCCGTTCGACCACTCCGCCTCCACCGTCTGGGCCGACCGCACCGCCCACGACCACACCACCGAGAGGGAGGTGCACGCATGACCGTGACCGAGCCGCCGAAGACCAGCACCGACCTCGTCACGCTCACCATCGACGGGGTCGAACTCCAGGTCCCCAAGGGGACCTTGGTGATCCGGGCCGCCGAGCAGATCGGCACCCAGATCCCGCGCTTCTGCGACCACCCGCTGCTCGCCCCGGCCGGGGCCTGCCGCCAGTGCATCGTGGAGGTCGAGGGCCAGCGCAAGCCGGTCGCCTCCTGCACCATCCCGGTGGCCGAGGGCATGGTGGTCCGCACCCAGGTCAGCTCCCCGGTGGCGGAGAAGGCCCAGCGCGGTGTGATGGAGCTGCTGCTGATCAACCACCCGCTGGACTGCCCGGTCTGCGACAAGGGCGGCGAGTGCCCCCTGCAGAACCAGGCGATGTCCACCGGCGAGAGCGACACCCGCTTCGACGGGATGAAGCGCACCTACCCCAAGCCGCTGCCGGTCTCCACCCAGGTGCTGCTGGACCGCGAGCGCTGCGTGCTCTGCGCCCGCTGCACCCGCTTCTCCGAGCAGGTGGCCGGTGACCCGTTCATCGACCTGCTGGAGCGCGGCGCCAACCAGCAGGTCGGCACCGGGGCCGGGGACGACTTCGAGTCCTACTTCTCCGGCAACACCATCCAGATCTGCCCGGTCGGCGCGCTCACCTCGGCCGCCTACCGCTTCCGCTCCCGCCCGTTCGACCTGGTCTCCTCGCCCAGCGTCTGCGAGCACTGCTCCTCCGGCTGCGCCCAGCGCACCGACCACCGCCGCGGCAAGGTGCTCCGCCGGCTGGCCGGGGACGACCCGGCGGTGAACGAGGAGTGGAACTGCGACAAGGGCCGCTTCGCCTTCCGCTACGCCCAGCAGCGGGACCGGCTGACCAGCCCGATGGTCCGCAAGGACGGCGAACTCGTCGCCGTCTCCTGGCCGGAGGCACTGGCCTTCGCCGCCGAGGGGCTGCGCGGCGCCAAGGCCGCCGTCCTGGCGGGCGGCCGCGTCACGGTCGAGGACGCCTACGGCTACGGCAAGTTCGCCCGGGTCGCGCTCGGCACCAACGACGTCGACTTCCGGGCCCGCCCGCTCTCCGCCGAGGAGGCCGACTTCCTGGCCTCCGAGGTGGCCGGCACCGGCGTGGACCTGGACGGCGAAGGCGTCTCGTACGAGGCACTGGAGGCCGCACCGGCCGTGCTGCTCGCGGGCTTCGAGCCCGAGGAGGAGTCGCCGATCGTCTTCCTGCGGCTGCGCAAGGCGAACCGGGCCAAGGGGCTCCAGGTCTTCTCGGTCGCCTCGCACCGCAGCCGGGGCCTGGCCAAGCTGCACGGCGCGCTGCTCCCGGCCGCGCCCGGCACCGAGGCCGAGTGGCTGACCGCCCTCGCGGAGGACACCGCGCTCGGCGACGACGCCGGCCGCGCGGGTCAACTCCTGCGCCAGGACGGTGCGGTGATCCTGGTCGGCGAGCGCCTCGCCACCGTGCCCGGCGGGCTGACCGCCGCGCTGCGGCTGGCCGCCGCCACCGGCGCCCGGCTGGCCTGGGTGCCGCGCCGGGCCGGTGAGCGCGGTGCGGTGGAGGCCGGTGCGCTGCCCGGCCTGCTGCCCGGCGGCCGTCCGGTCAGCTCCACCGACGCCCGGTCCGAGACAGCCGGCATCTGGGGCGCGGCCGAACTCCCGGCCCGCCTCGGCCGGGACACCGACCAGATCCTGGCGGCCGCCGCCCACGGCGACCTGGACGCGCTGGTGATCGGCGGGCTCGACCCGGACGACCTGGCCGACCCGGCGCTGGCCGACGAGGCGCTGGCCCGGGTCCGGTTCACGGTCTCGCTGGAGCTGCGCCCCTCCGCCGTCACGGCGCAGGCCGACGTGGTGCTGCCGGTGGCCGCGGTCACCGAGAAGGCGGGCACTTTCCTCGACTGGGAGGGCCGGGTGCGGATGTTCGAGGCCGCGCTCAAGCCCGACCAGCTGATGGCCCGCCAACTGCACCCGGACGTCCGGGTGCTGAGCATGCTGGCCGACGCCCTGGGCCGCCCGATCGCCCTCGGCGACGTCCGGGCCGCCCGGCTGGAGCTGGACCGTTTCGCCCCGTGGGAGGGCGACCTGCCCTCCGCTCCGAACGCCGCCCCCGCCCCGCTGCCCCGCCCGGCCACCGGCCAGGCCGTGCTGGCCGGCCACCGGATGCTGCTGGACAACGGCACCCTGCAGACCGGTGACGAGCACCTGGCCGGCACCCGGCACGCCGCGGTGGCCCGGATCTCGCCCGCCACCGCCGCCGAGATCGGCGCGGAGGAGGCGCTGCGGATCACCGGCCCCGGCGGCTCGCTCACCCTGCCGCTGGAGCTCAACCCCGAGCAGCCCGACCGCACCGTCTGGCTGCCCCTCAACTCCACGCCGGGCGGCGCCTTCCGCACCCTCGGCACCACCACCGGACACCTGGTGACCATCGCCCCGGCGGAGGAGTCATGACGCTGGCCGCATACGAGACCCTCGGCTTCTTCGGGCGCGACCCGTGGTGGCTGGTGCTGATCAAGGCGGTGTTCGTCTTCGCCTTCCTGGTCGGCACCGTGCTGATCGCGATCGTCTGGGAGCGCAAGGTCGTGGCCTGGATGCAGCTGCGCATCGGCCCCAACCGGCACGGCCCCTGGGGCATGCTGCAGTCGCTGGCCGACGGCGTGAAGCTGGCGCTGAAGGAAGACCTGGTGGTCACCGGCGCCGACAAGGTGGTCTACGTCCTGGCACCGATCGTCGCCGCGATCCCGGCCTTCATGGCCTTCGCGGTGATCCCGTTCGGCCCGGCCGGCAACGAGGTCTCCATCTTCGGCACCCGCACCCCGATGCAGCTGACCGACCTGCCGATCGCCCTGCTCTACATCCTGGCGGTGGCCTCGGTCGGCATCTACGGGATCGTGCTGGCGGGCTGGTCCTCCGGCTCGACCTACCCGCTGCTCGGCGGGCTGCGCTCCTCGGCGCAGATGATCTCCTACGAGATCGCGATGGGCCTGTCCTTCGCGGCGGTCTTCATCTACTCCGGCTCGATGTCCACCTCGGAGATCGTCGCCTCCCAGCAGCCGACCTGGTTCGCGGTGCTGCTGCCGGTGTCGTTCATCGTCTACATCATCGCGATGGTCGGTGAGACCAACCGCGCCCCGTTCGACCTCCCCGAGGCCGAGGGCGAGCTGGTCGGCGGCTTCAACACCGAGTACTCCTCGCTGAAGTTCGCGATGTTCATGCTGGCCGAGTACGTCAACATGGTCACCGTCTCGGCGGTCGCCTCCACCCTCTTCCTGGGCGGCTGGCGGGCCCCGTACCCGATCTCCACCTTCTGGGAGGGCGCCAACCACGGTTGGTGGCCGATGCTCTGGATCACCCTGAAGATCCAGCTGCTGCTGTTCTTCTTCATCTGGCTGCGCGGCACCCTGCCCCGGTTCCGCTACGACCAGTTCATGAAGCTGGGCTGGAAGGTGCTGATCCCGGTCTCGCTGGTCTGGCTGGTGATGGTGGCCACCGTCCGCGCGCTGCGCAACGAGGGCTACGACTTCGGCCAGGTGGTGCTGTACGTCGGCGCACCGGTGCTGGTGGTGCTGCTGCTGTTCCTGCTCCGCGACGTGGTCAAGGCCAAGGAGCCGGAGCAGCCGGCCGCCGCCGAGACCGAGTTCGACCCGATGGCGGGCGGCTACCCCGTCCCGCCGCTGCCCGGTCAGCAGCTCCCCCCGGTGCCCCGCCGTCGCAGCCGGGCCCCGCAACTCCAGGACGCCCTGAACGGCGCCAACTCCAACTCCGCGGAAGGGAGCTGAGACGATGTCGGACGAGAAGGCTGAGAAGCCGTCCATCCTCGGCCCGGCCGCTGGCTTCGGCGTGACCTTCAAGGCCATGTTCAAGAAGCGGCTCACCGAGCAGTACCCGGAGCAGAAGAAGCCCACCGCTCCCCGCTTCCACGGCCGGCACCAGCTGAACCGGCACCCGGACGGCCTGGAGAAGTGCGTCGGCTGCGAGCTCTGCGCCTGGGCCTGTCCGGCCGACGCGATCTACGTCGAGGGCGCGGACAACACCGACGAGGAGCGCTACTCGCCGGGTGAGCGCTACGGCGCGGTCTACCAGATCAACTACGCCCGCTGCATCCTCTGCGGGCTCTGCATCGAGGCCTGCCCGACCCGGGCGCTCACCATGACCAACGAGTACGAGCTGGCCGACTCCTCCCGGGCCGACCTGATCTTCACCAAGGAGCAGCTGCTGGTGGGGCTCACCGAGGGCATGGTCGAGGCGCCGCACGCCTACTACCCGGGTGCCGACGAGGGCGCGTACTACCGGGGCGAGATCACCGCGGCCGCTCCCGGCACCGTCCAGCAGGAGCGCACCGACCGGGAGAAGGAGGCGCAGTCATGACCTCCACCGGAGAGGCGGTCCAGTTCTGGATCCTCGCCGTGATCGCCGTCGGCGGTGCGCTCGGCATGCTGCTGCTCAAGAAGGCGGTGCACAGCGCGCTCTGCCTGGCCGCCACCATGATGGCCCTGGCGGTCTGCTACCTGGCCCAGGGCGCGGTCTTCCTGGGCGTGGTGCAGATCGTCGTCTACACCGGCGCGATCATGATGCTCTTCCTGTTCGTGCTGATGCTGGTCGGCGTGACGAGCGCCGACTCGCTGAAGGAGCAGCTCAAGGGCCAGCGGATCGCCGCGGTGCTCTGCGGCCTCGGCTTCGGCGTGCTGCTGATCGCCGGCATCTCCAACGCCAAGCTCTCCTCCTTCAGCGGACTGGCCGAGGCCAACGCCGAGGGGAACGTCCAGGGCCTGGCCCGGCTGCTGTTCACCGACTACGTCTGGGCCTTCGAGCTCACCGGTGCGCTGCTGATCACCGCGGCCATCGGCGCGATGGTGCTGACCCACCGCGAGCACGTCGAAGCACCGCTCACCCAGCGGCAGTTGGCCGACCAGCGGGTCCGCGACAACATCCAGGTGCCGCCGCTGCCCGCCCCCGGCGTGTACGCCCGGCACAACGCGGTGGACATCCCGGCCCTGCTGCCGGACGGCACCATCAGCGAGGACTCGGTGATGGGCACGCTGCGCGAGCGCGGCCAGATCCGCGACGTCAGCCACGACATGCTGGAGCGGATGGCCGAGCTGGAGGGCCGCACCGCCGAGTACCTGGGCCGCGCCCCGTCGGCCCGGCCCGCGGTGGCCGGCCCGCGCAAGGCCGTCACGCCCGTCCTGAGCAAGGAGGAGGCGGAGTGAACCCCGTCAACTACCTCTACCTCTCCGCCCTGTTGTTCACCATCGGCGCCTCCGGCGTGCTGATCCGGCGCAACGCGATCGTGCTCTTCATGTGCGTCGAGCTGATGCTCAACGCCTCGAACCTGGCCCTGGTCACCTTCTCCCGGCTGCACGGCAACCTGGACGGCCAGATCATCGCGTTCTTCACCATGGTGGTCGCGGCGGCCGAGGTCGTGGTCGGCCTCGCCATCATCGTGTCCATCTTCCGGTCCAGGCACTCGGCTTCGGTCGATGACAGCAACCTGATGAAGCTGTAGGCGGAGGGCCCACGGTGAACTCACTCATTCCGCTGCTGGTGGCAGCGCCGCTGGCCGGTGCCGCCCTGCTGCTGCTCGGCGGCCGGCTCCTCGACCGCTTCGGTCACTGGCTGGCCACCGCGCTAGCCGCCGCCTCCTTCGGCCTCGGCCTGACGCTCTTCCTCGACCTGCTCGGCAAGGACGCCGAGCACCGGACGCTGACCTCCAAGCTCTTCACCTGGATCGAGGTGGGCGGCTTCAAGGCCGACCTGGCCTTCCAGCTGGACCAACTCTCGGTCACCTTCGTCCTGTTGATCTCCGGCGTCGGCACGCTCATCCACATCTACTCGATGGGGTACATGGCGCACGACGAGCGCCGCCGCCGCTTCTTCGCCTACCTCAACCTCTTCCTGGCCGCCATGCTGCTCCTGGTGCTGGCGGACAACTACCTGCTGCTGTACGCGGGTTGGGAGGGAGTCGGCCTGGCCTCGTACCTGCTGATCGGCTTCTGGCAGCACAAGCCCAGCGCGGCCGTGGCGGCCAAGAAGGCCTTCCTGGTCAACCGGGTCGGCGACCTCGGGCTGTCGATCGGCATCATGCTGATGTTCGTCGAGTTCGGCGACCTCTCCTTCACCGGGGTGTTCGGCACCGCCGACCAGGCGAGCGAGGGCAAGCTCACCGCGATCGCCCTGATGCTGCTGCTGGCCGCCTGCGGCAAGTCCGCCCAGGTGCCGCTGCAGTCCTGGCTCGGGGACGCGATGGAGGGCCCGACCCCGGTCTCCGCCCTGATCCACGCGGCCACCATGGTGACCGCCGGGGTCTACCTGATCACCCGCTCCTCGGCCATCTTCGACCTGGCCCCGGACGCCCAGACCGTGGTCGTGGTGGTCGGTGCGGTCACCCTGCTGTTCGGTGCGATCGTCGGTTGCGCCAAGGACGACATCAAGAAGGCGCTGGCCGGCTCGACCATGTCGCAGATCGGCTACATGGTGCTGGCCGCGGGCCTCGGCCCGATCGGCTACGCCTTCGCCATCATGCACCTGGTGACCCACGGCTTCTTCAAGGCCGGGCTCTTCCTCGGCGCCGGATCGGTCATGCACGGCATGAACGACGAGGTGAACATGCGTCACTACGGCGGCCTGCGCAAGAAGATGCCGGTCACCTTCGTGACCTTCGGCCTCGGCTACCTGGCGATCATCGGCTTCCCCGGCCTGTCCGGCTTCTTCTCCAAGGACCTGATCATCGAGGCGGCCTTCGCCAAGGGCGGCACCGAGGGCTGGATCCTCGGCGTCTGCACCCTGGTCGGCGCCGCCGTCACCGCGTTCTACATGACCCGGGTGATGATCCTGACCTTCTTCGGCGAGAAGCGCTGGCAGCCCGACGCCGAGGGCCACGAGCCGCACCCGCACGAGTCCCCGGCCAGCATGACCCTGCCGATGGTCGTGCTGGCCTTCGGCTCGGTCTTCGCCGGTGGGATCTTCGCGCTGAACGAGTCCTTCGTCGGCTGGCTGGAGCCCGTCACCGGCCTGGCCCACGGCCACTCGCCGCTGAACGCCACCACCGTCACCGTGCTCACCTCGGTCTGCGTGGCCGGCGGCGTGCTGGTCTCCTGGCTGATGTACGGCCGCGGATCGGTGCCGGTCACCCCGCCGGTCGGCTCGCTGCTCACCCGGGCGGCCCGCCGCGACCTGCTCCAGGACGACTTCAACCACGCCGTCCTGGTCCGCCCCGGCTCCGCGCTCACCGCCTCGCTGGTCTACGCGGACAGCAAGGTGGTGGACGGCACGGTGAACGGCGTGGCCGCCGCGATCGGCGGGATCTCCGCCCGGCTGCGCCGCACCCAGACCGGCTTCGTGCGCAGCTACGCGCTCTCCATGTTCGGCGGCACGTTGGTGCTGGTCGCCACCACTCTCCTGATGAGGTCCGTGTGATGGATCGTGAATTCGCTTGGGAGGTAAGGCGATGAGCTATCTGCTGACCGCCACCTGTGCCGTCCCGGCCGTCGGGGCGGTGCTCACCGCGGCGCTGCCCGGCGGCTCCACCGAGGCCCGCCGGCGGACCGCCAAGGTCACCGCGCTGCTGGTCTCGCTGGCCGCCCTCGCACTGGCCGCACTGGTCGTCACCGAGTTCGAACCGGGCGGCGCCCGTTACCAGTTGACCGAGTCGTACAGCTGGATCAAGTCCTTCGGGATCACCTTCTCGCTCGGCGTCGACGGCATCGGCGCGGTGCTGGTGCTGCTCACCGCGGTGCTGGTGCCGATCGTGATGCTGGCCTCCTGGCACGACGCCGAGCCGATCCAGAACCCGGACGGCACCTTCGAGAACCTGCGCCGCACCCAGGGCTTCTTCGCCCTGGTGCTGGCGGTCGAGGCGATGGTCCTGGTCTCCTTCCTGGCCACCGACGTCTTCGTGTTCTACGTCTTCTTCGAAGCCATGCTGATCCCGATGTACTTCCTGATCGGCGGCTTCGGCGACCGCGCGGGCGGCCCGGACGCCAGCGCCCAACGCTCGTACGCGGCCGTCAAGTTCCTGCTCTACAACCTGCTCGGCGGGCTGGTCATGCTGGCCGCCGTGATCGGGCTCTACGTGGTCGCCGCCGACCAGGGCCTGCCCACCTTCGACCTGCCGACGCTGAGCTCGGCCATCGCCGACGGCAAGCTGAACATCGACCCGGCCGCCGAGAAGGCGCTCTTCCTCGGCTTCTTCTTCGCCTTCGCGGTGAAGGCCCCGCTCTGGCCGCTGCACACCTGGCTGCCGAACGCGATGGGCGAGGCCACCGCCGGAACGGCCGTGCTGATCACGGCGGTCGTCGACAAGGTCGGCACCTTCGCGATGCTCCGGTTCTGCCTGGGCCTCTTCCCGGAGGCCTCCAAGGACTTCGGGCCGGCGATCCTGGTGCTCTCGCTGATCGGGATCGTCTACGGCGCGCTGCTCGCGGTGGGGCAGAAGGACATCAAGCGGCTGGTGGCGTACGCCTCCATCTCGCACTTCGGCTTCATCATCATGGGCGTCTTCGCCTTCACCAGCCAGGCGCAGAGCGGTGCCACGCTCTACATGGTCAACCACGGCATCTCCACCGCCGCCTGGATGCTGGTGGCCGGCTTCCTGATCTCCCGCCGGGGCTCGCGCCTGATCGCCGACTTCGGCGGCGTGCAGAAGGTGGCCCCGGTGCTGGCCGGCACCTTCCTGATCGGCGGCCTGGCCACCCTCTCGCTGCCCGGGCTCGCCCCGTTCGTCAGCGAGTTCCTGGTGCTGGTCGGCACCTTCGCCAAGTACCCGGCGGTGGGCATCGTGGCCACCCTCGGCATCGTGCTGGCCGCGCTGTACGCGCTGCTGCTCTACCAGCGCACCATGACCGGCCCGGTCACCCCCCAGGTCGAGGGCATGCCGGACCTGAAGGTCCGCGAACTCGCCGTGGTGGCACCGCTGGTGGCCCTGACCATCCTCCTGGGCGTCTACCCCAAGCCGCTCACCGACCTGGTCAACCCGGCGGTGGACGCCACGCTCTCCCAGGTCCACCAGACCGACCCGGCACCGGCCCACCCGGTCGCCGCCACCACCGGAGGTGAGCACAAGTGACCGGTTGGCTCACAGCGGCCGGCGGCAACAGCCCCAGCATCCCGGCCCCGCACGTCGAGTACGGCCAGCTCTCCCCGATGCTGATCGTGCTCGGGGCGGCCCTGCTCGGCATCCTCGCCGAGGCCTTCCTGCCCCGGCGGGCCCGCTACGGCGCCCAGGTCACCATCGCGCTGCTCGGCCTCGCGGCCTCCTTCGCGGCGGTGGTGGTGCTGGCCGCCCAGGGCCACGCCACCACCGAGTCCGGGCTGCTGGCCATGGGCGCGGTCGCCATCGACGGCCCCGCGCTCTTCCTCCAGGGCGTCATCCTGCTGACCGCCGTGATGGCCGTCCTCACCTACGCCGAGCGGCGGTTGGAGCCGCGCCTGAACGGCCACGGGGTGGACGCCTTCGCGGCCCAGGGCGCCACGGTGCCCGGCAGCGAGCAGGAGCGGCAGGCCACCAAGGCCGGCTTCACCTCCACCGAGGTCTACCCGCTCACGCTCTTCGCGGTCGGCGGCATGCTGCTCTTCCCGGCGGCCAACGACCTGCTGACCATGTTCATCGCGCTGGAGGTCTTCTCCCTCCCGCTCTACCTGCTCTGCGCGCTGGCCCGGCGCCGGCGGCTGCTCTCCCAGGAGGCCGCCGTCAAGTACTTCCTGCTCGGCGCCTTCGCCTCGGCCTTCTTCCTGTTCGGCACCGCACTGCTCTACGGCTACGCCGGGACGGTCCGGCTGTCCGGCATCGCCGACGTGGTGTCCGGCGTCGCCCAGGTCACCCCCGCACTGGCGAACACCACCCAGAACGACGCGCTGCTGCTGATCGGCCTCGCGATCCTCTCGGTCGGCCTGCTCTTCAAGGTCGGCGCGGTGCCGTTCCACTCCTGGACCCCGGACGTCTACCAGGGAGCCCCGACCCCGGTCACCGGCTTCATGGCCGCCGCCACCAAGACCGCCGCCTTCGGCGCCTTCCTGCGGCTGTTCTACGTCGCCTTCCCCGGCCTGCGCTGGGACTGGCGGCCCGTCATGTGGGGCGTGGCGATCCTGACCATGGTGGTCGGCGCGGTGCTGGCCGTCACCCAGCAGGACGTCAAGCGGCTGCTGGCCTACTCCTCGATCGCCCACGCCGGCTTCATCCTGACCGGCGTGATCGCCTCCAACAAGCAGGGCGTCGGGGCGGTGCTCTTCTACCTCGCGGCGTACTCCTTCGTCACCCTCGGCGCCTTCGCCGTGGTGACCCTGGTCCGCGACTCCAAGGGCGAGGCCACCCACCTCTCCAGCTGGGCCGGCCTCGGCCGCCGCTCCCCGCTCCTGGCAGCCGTCTTCGCCCTCTTCCTGCTGGCCTTCGCCGGCATCCCGCTCACCTCCGGCTTCACCGGCAAGTTCGCCGTCTTCCAGGCGGCGGCGGCCGGCGGAGCCACCCCGCTGGTGATCGTCGGCGTGCTCTCCTCCGCGGTGGCCGCCTTCTTCTACATCAAGGTCATCGTCCTGATGTTCTTCTCCGACCCGCGCCCCGGCGGCCCCGCCGTGGCCGTCCCCTCGGTGATGACCAGCACCGCCATCGCCCTCGGCGTGGTGGTCACCCTGGTCCTGGGCCTGGCCCCGCAGTACTTCCTCGACCTGGCCTCCTCGGCCTCCGTCTTCACCCGTTGAGGAACCACCCTGGGGCCCGTAGCCGCTGGCTACGGGCCCCGTTCCGTGCACGGTCGACTGTTGGTCCGCACGCCCGTGCAGTGATCGACTCGCGACCGGATACCCTCCTAGTAGGCCAGCGGCGGCACTCAGGGACCGGGCCGCTAATCGACCAGGGACAGGAGTGGTCTGCGTGACCGTCGTGGGGCCCTTCGGGCTGACCGTGCAGGACCGCGATCTGACCAGCGACGTCCAGGCCGGGATGGACGCGGTCGAGACCTCGCTGCTGGAGGCCGCCAAGAGCGAGGTGCCGTTCATCACGGTCACCGCGAGCCACCTGATCGAGGCCGGCGGCAAGCGCTTCCGCCCGCTGCTGGTGATGCTGGCAGCGCAGTTCGGCGACCCGTACGCGCCGGGGGTGGTCCCGTCCGCGGTGGTGGTCGAGCTGACCCACCTGGCGACGCTGTACCACGACGACGTGATGGACGAGGCGCCCGTGCGGCGCGGCGCCCCGAGCGCCAACTCCCGCTGGGACAACTCGGTGGCCATCCTGACCGGCGACTTCCTGTTCTCCCGCGCCTCCCAGGTGCTGGCCGACCTCGGGCCGGAGGCGGTCCGCATCCAGGCCGACGCCTTCGAGCGCCTGGTGACCGGTCAGATCCTGGAGACCGCCGGGCCGCGGCCCGGGGACGACCCGCTGCGGCACTACCTCGACGTGATCGCGGGCAAGACCGGCTCCCTGGTCGCCGTCGCCTGTCACCTCGGCGCGCTGATGGCCGGGGCCACGCCGGAGACGGTCGAGATCCTCCGGCAGTACGGCGAGCGGATGGGCACCGCCTTCCAACTCGCCGACGACGTGCTGGACATCGCCAGCGACGGCCACGAGTCCGGCAAGACCCCCGGGACCGACCTGCGCGAGGGCGTGCCGACGCTGCCGATCCTGCTGCTGCGTCAGATGCCGGTGGAGGAGGGCGATCCGGAGGACGTCCGGCTGCGGGAGCTGCTGGAGCTCGACCTCGCCGAGGACGACGAGCTGCACGCGGAGGCGCTGCGGCTGCTGCGGCGGCACCCCGCGCTGGAGCGGGCCCGCCGCGAGACCCTCGGCTACGCGGAGGAGGCCCGCGCCCTGCTGGCCCCGCTGCCGGACTGCCCGGCCAAGGCCGCCCTCCAGGGGCTCTGCGACGCGGTGGCCATCCGCACCATGTAGGTGCCGCGACGTTCAGTTGCAGCGACCTCCGGGGCGCGAGGCCCTGCTGATCTGCGGCTCCGCCGCGGGGCGCGCGGGGGTACGGCAGCACGTGCAACTGGCTGACGTGCCCCGATCTCACGCTGGGCCGACTTCCGATTCGCGCAGTTCCTCGCGCCCCCGGGGCCTTCGGCCCCGAGGCCCGGCCGGTCAGGGCGCGTGCAGGGCCTGGACGATGCGCATGCGCCGGACGCGGCGGGCCGGGAGCACCGAGGCCGCCACGCCGAGGAGGGCCGCGGCAGCCAGGACCAGGGTGACGGTGCCGTAGGGGAGGAAGGCCAGGGAGAGGCCCTCACCGGTCACCGAGCGGGCCGCCAGGACCCCGTAGAGGCCGCCCAGGGCGGTGCCCGCGACGGCGCCGCCGAGGGCCAGCAGGGCGGCCTCCAGGGTGAGCAGGGAGCGCAGCTGCTCCCCGGTCAGGCCGATCGCCCGCAGCATGCCGAGCTCCCGGGTGCGCTCGTCCACCGAGAGGGTCAGGGTGGCGGCCACCCCGATCGCGGCGATCACCATCGAGAAGCCGAGCAGCGCGGTGGAGACCGTCAGCATGGTGTCCAGCACGTCCCGGACGTACGCCGCCTCGGAGGCGGAGTCGGCGACCCGGACGGAGGGGAAGCCGGCCAGGGCCTCGTCCACCGCGCGGCGGGCCGCGGCGCGGTCGGCGGAGCCGGCGGCGGAGACCCAGGCGGTGGCCACGGCGGCGTCGGGCGCGGCCTTCGCCAGGGTGGCCGGGGTGACGTACACGGTGGCCTCGGGGAGCAGGGCGTACGGGAGGGCCGAGGGGCCGGGGCGGGTCTGCCAGGAGGTGCCGTCCGGGAGCCGGAGCGCCGCGGCGGGGCCGGTGGCGAGGGCCTCGCCGTCGCGCAGGGCGCGGGCCTCGCCGACGCCCTCGGAGGAGCCGTTCAGCCGGGCCGGGTCGGCGGCGGCCACCACGGTGTCCTTGCCGCCGAGCCGGACGGTGGCGGCGAGCACGGAGGTGACGGACAGTTCGGGCCGGCGCTCCAGGGCCGCCAGCGTGCCGGCCGGGATCCGGCCGTCGTCGGTGGCCAGGGCGAAGGCCCCGGGCTGACGGGCGCTCAGCATCTCCTCCAGCGAGCCGCCCGCCACCGAGATGGCGGTGGCCGCCGAGACCGCCACCGTGACCCCGACCAGCAGCGCCGAGGCGGCCGAGCCGGTGCGGCCGGGGTTGGCGCGCAGCTGCTGGGCGGCCAGCCGCCCGGTGGTGCCGAAGGCCCGGCGGGCCGGCAGGCCGAGCAGCGAGACCACCGGCGGCAGCAGGAAGCGGGCCAGCCGCAGGACGCCGAAGAAGCTGGAGACCGCGCCCACCGTGACGGCCAGCAGGGCGACGGCCGAACCGCCCTGACCGCCGATCACCAGCATCAGCACGCCGAAGCCGAGCAGCAGCGCCGAGACCGCCCCGCGCAGGTACCTGTTGCCGAGCTCGGGCAGGGCCGCGCCGGACTCGGAGAGCGCCGCCACCGGCGGTACCGCGGAGGCCAGCCTCGCCGGGCGCCGCACCGCCAGCGCGGTCAGCAGCAGTCCGAACAGACCCGCCGTCAGGAAGACCGGCCAGGACGGCAGCAGCGAGACCGAGACGGGCCCGAGGTCGAGCAGGGCCAGCACCCCGGTGCCCAGCAGGCAGGCCAGCGCACCGGCCACCAGCCCGGCCGCCGAGGCCAGCACCCCGAGCATCAGCCCCTGCACCAGGATCATCCGCCGCACCTGCCGCCGCGAGGCGCCCACGCAGCGCAGCAGCGCCAACTGCCGGGCGCGCTGGGCCAGCACCACGGAGAAGGTGTTGGTGACCACCATCCGGGCCACCGCCAGGGCGATCAGCACGAAGGAGAGCGCGGCCGCCAGTACCACCGAGTACATCGCCCTGCTGCCGCTCCTCGCCTCCTCCACCGAGGCCGCCCGGGTACGGGCCGCCGCGCCGTCGCCGAGCGCCTGCCCGACCGCCTTCGCGGCGGCGGCCGGATCGGTGCCGGGGGACAGGGCCAGGTCGAGCTGAGCGACCGTCAGGCGGGCCGCCCAGGCGGCGGCCGCGTCGTGCGGCAGGCCGAGCACCGGGTGGCCGGACAGGGTCGGCGAGCCTCCGGTGTCCAGCAGGCCGGTCAGGGTGGCCCGGCCGGAGGAGCCGTCGGCCCGGAGCACCGTGACCTGCCCGCCCGGGGAGACGCCGAGGCGATCGGCGGTGGCCCCGTCCAGCAGCAGCTCACCGTCCCGGGACGGCCAGGAGCCCTCCGCCAGCCGCTGCCAGCGCAGCGCCGGGTCGGCGGCCACCGAGGTCACCACGGCGGCCTCGTCCAGCGGGCGGCCCGAGGCGGTGAGCACCGTGCCGCGGCCGGTCAGCCGCTCGGCCACCGCGGCCACCCCCGGCACTCGGGCGGCCCGGCGGGCCGCGTCCGCCGGCAGGCCGTCCCGGGCCCGGCCCTCGGCGGCGGTCACCTGCACCGCGCCCGGGCCGACCTCGGTGGCGGCGGTCTGCGTGAACGAGTCCACCAGGGCGCCGCTCGCCCCCACCGACAGCACCAGGAACGCCACCCCGACCGCCACCGCCACCCCGGTCAGCACCAGCTGGCGGGCCTGGCCCAGGAACTCCTTGACGGTGTAACGCCCCAGCGAAGCCATGGCGGCCGCCCCCTCTCGTGGTCGTGCTTCCACGCTAGGAGCGGGGCGGCGGACCGGAGACGGCACGAGGCACGATCCGGGGTCATCCCGCGGTATGCCGTGGCCCGGCCAGGCCTCCGCCTGTGGGCTGACGGGCTGTCAGGGTGGGGGAGACTGGGGTTCGAAACCTGTCGCCGTCGTCCGAAGGGCCGTCATGCTGCGCGTCGTCATCGCCGAGGACTCCGTACTGCTCCGCGAGGGCCTCACCCGGCTCCTCACCGACCGGGGCCTGGAGGTGGTGGCCGGGGTCGGTGACGGCGAGGCGCTGCTGCGCACCGTCCAGCGGCTCGCGGCGGAGGACGCCCTGCCGGACGTGGTGGTCGCCGACGTGCGGATGCCGCCGACGCACACCGACGAGGGGGTGCGGGCGTGCGTGGCGCTGCGCGGGCTGTACCCCGAGCTGGGGGTGCTGGTGCTCTCCCAGTACGTCGAGGAGAAGTACGCGGGGGAGCTGCTGGCCGGGTCCACCCGGGGGGTGGGGTACCTGTTGAAGGACCGGGTGGCGGAGGTGCGGGAGTTCGTCGACGCGGTGGTGCGGGTGGCCGGGGGCGGGACGGCGCTGGACCCGGAGGTGGTGCAGCAGCTGCTGATGCGCAGCCGCAAGGGCGACGCGCTGGCGGGGCTGACGCCGAGGGAGCGGGAGGTGCTCGGGCTGATGGCCGAGGGGCGCACCAACGCGGCGGTCGCCCGGCAGCTGGTGGTCTCCGACGGGGCGGTGGAGAAGCACGTCAGCAACATCTTCCTGAAGCTGGGCCTGGGGCAGAGCCCGGAGGACCACCGGCGGGTGCTCGCGGTGCTGACGTACCTCCGGTCGTGATCGGAAAGTGGTCATACCGGGGGCGCGGGGAACTGCGCGCTGCGGGAGGTACCGGCCCGTGTGCCGGGTACGGAGGCTCACGTGCAAGTGGATCTCCGTACCCGGCACACGGGTCTGCTTCTTCCGTCTCGCGCAGTTCCTCGCGCCCCTGACCGCCCTCCGGGCGGCCCGAGGGCGGCAAGG